>JACMOF010000364.1 GCA_014378155.1 Caulobacter sp.
CATAGGTCATCGAGGGGTCCCACTTGCTCGTATCCGTAGCTAGAGCATTTCCCGACCTGACTGCGTCAGGCCGTGAGCTCTAATCTTTTGTTTTGAGGCATTTTTCTTCACGCGAACCGGAACCACTTCGCTCGAAAAATGCCCTAGGCCGCCCGCTGCACCTTGGCGTTCCGCGCCCAGTCCGGGCGCGTCATGCCGACAAAGGCCGGGCCAGGATCGGCGCCGTTGCGGACCAGCAGGTCGCGCATCGAGCCGGTCGCGGCGATGGCCTCCAGCCCCAGGTCGGTGAAAGCGGCGCGGCGGTTGGCCTCGTCGCCCCAGATATGGGCCGACAGCAGCGGATTGGTCAGGGCCTGGGAGAAGGCGTCCACCGCCACCATGCGCAGGATCAGCGACGGCAGCGGCGAGTTGTCGACCACATCCTCGGCGAACATGCCGACATAGAACTCCACGCTCTCGACGCCGGCGGGATAGGTCTGCTCCAGCCGCTCGACGATGTTGGTCTTCGTGGTGATGTCGGCGAAGGTCTTGACCGGGGCCATGCCCATGGTCCGGCGATAGGCGTTGTAGGGCGCGATCTGGTTGACACGGGCCTGGTCGATGGCGTGGGCCTCGACGTCCTGCAGGAAGTCGGCGGTGTTGCCCATGCCCAGCCGGGCGGCGGGCTGGGCGCTCATCCAGGCGAAGGCCTGGGCCAGGCCCACCGAGGTGAACAGCGGATTGGCGAAGCGCAGGCTTCCGGTCGAGGTCTCGACCCCGTTCCAGTTCAGCCGGTCGGGCACCAGCGAGTGCCAGCGATAGAGCAGGCTGAACTCGGCGGTGATCCAGTTGGGCTTGTTCCAGGGCTTGTCCCAGCAGCCGCTGGGATCGGCCAGCAGCCGGATCCGCGACGGCGAGATGTGGTTGATGTACTCTTCGACCACCAGCTTGATGAACAGCACGATCATCACGTTGCGGGCGGTTTCGAACACCCGGTCGTCGTCCCAGTCGGCGTGGTTGGCGGCGATCAGCCCGGCCAGGCGATTGTGCTCGCGCAGCAGCAGGGTGTTGATCATCGACACCCCGACCGTCGCATTGGCCCGGTCGCCGCCCACCGCGAACAGGGTCGGGCGCAACTGCGCCGGCGCCTTGTCGATGCCTAGGGGCGGGTCGAGCACCGCGAACTCGTCCAGCACCACGCCGTTCAGGTCATACAGCGCGGGCGGATATTCCTCGTCCTGGATGCGCTGTGACTTCAGCCGGCCCCGCTCGGCGGAATTGGGCGAGCGCAGGCGCAGGGCGTGGGTCTGGGCCTCGGTCCGGCCATACAGCGGGCACAGATCGATCTCGTGGTTGGAGGTGTTGCGCCGCCGATCGGTCAGGGCGTCGTCATTCGACACCTTGGTGCGGATGAAGCCGTCGGTCAGATATTGGGCGAAGGCCGGAAACAGCATGGTCGACTTGGGGCACAGCACCTGCTCGCCCGTCGGCCGGGCAAACAGGGCGGTGGAGCGTTCGAGCGGCGGGTGCGGGCCGAAATCCGTCGCGGGCAAATGCCGGGCGCTATAGGTGCGATCCGTAAGCCCGATCCAGCTGATATAGTCGGTGCGGGTGCTCCACGGATGGGGCCGGCTGCGGGTCTGCTTGACGATGCCGTCGATCAGCACCCCGTTGACCAGCCTGGCGAAGGCCGGCCAGCGGTTGGCGACCCAGGCCACGATCGGCTCGATGACAGCGATGATCCAGCCCCACATATCTTTCCGCCCCACCCAAGTTGTGGCCGAATCATACCACAGCCTGGGCGCGATCGCGCGCGGGGAGAACGCCGTTATGCGTCGGGATAGGGCGTCCCGTCCCGATGCCGGTAGATATCCTCGCCCGCCCGCGCCGCCAGGTCGATGTCGGGATAGTCGCAGCCGTCAGTCTCCGGCCAGCGCGCACCCATTTCCAGCAGGACGGCCACCGTGTTCGAGCGGTTCTGCAGATGGTGGCCGTTGGCCACGCCGGCCTTGAAGCCCGCGCAGTCGCCGGCCCGCAGGACGGTCTCGGCGCCATCCTCGACCAGCACGACCTCGCCCTCGACAACCCAGACGAATTCATCCTCGGCCGAGTGCCAATGGCGTTGGCTGGTCCACTGGCCGGGGGGCAGGCGCATCAGATTGACGCCGAACTGGGTCAAGCCGGCGGCGTCGCCCAGCGTCCAGCGTTGGCGGCCCTGGCAGGGAGCGTCATGCGGCGGCGGATAGGTCGTGCCGAAGCGGGTGGGCGCCGTGTCGATGTCGATCTTGGGCATGGGTGTCCGTGGAAGAAGCTTGCTTGGTTTGCGTCGCGCCAGAGGGAAGCCTAAAGGCAGGATGATGACCAGCCCCACGCCCGATCCTGTCAGCATCGACCTCGACCCGGTCGCCCTGGCGCAGGCCCTGATCCGTCGTCCCTCGGTGACCCCGGCCGACGAGGGCGCGATGGACGTTCTGCAACGGCAATTGGAGGCCCTGGGTTTCGCCTGCCGTCGCATGCGGTTCGGCGAGATCGAGAACCTCTACGCCCGGCGCGGGACGGCGCGGCCCAACCTGTGCTTCGCCGGCCATACCGACGTGGTGCCGGTCGGCGACGACGCGGCCTGGACGCTGGGTCCCTTCGAGGCGCAGATCAAGGACGGCGTGCTCTATGGCCGCGGCGCGGTCGACATGAAGAGCGCCATCGCCGCCTTCGTCGCCGCCGTGGCCAACATGCCCCGGCAGGCCGGTTCGCTCAGCTTCCTGATCACCGGCGACGAGGAGGGCGTCGCCGAGGACGGCACCGTCCGCGTCGTCCAGGCCCTGGCGGCCCAGGGCGAGGTCATCGACCACTGCATCGTCGGCGGGCCCACCAGCGCCAGCCTGCTGGGCGACATGGTCAAGATCGGGCGACGCGGCAGTATCAACGCCTGGATCGCTGTCGACGGCAAGCAGGGCCATGTGGCCTATCCACAGCGCGCCGCCAACCCCATCCCGGTGCTGGTCGATATCCTCAGCCGCCTGCAGAGCCGGGTGCTGGACGAGGGCTATACCGGCTTTCAGCCGTCGAACCTGGAGGTGACCACGGTCGATGTCGGCAACACCGCCACCAATGTCATCCCCGCCAGCGCCAAGGCCCGGATCAATATCCGCTTCAATCCCGCCCACCAGGGCAAGGACCTGCAGGCCTGGATCGAGGCCGAATGCCGCGAGGCAGCCGAAGGTTTCTCCGGCCGCGTCGAGGCCCTGTGCAAGATCAGCGGCGAGGCCTTCCTGACCGAGCCGGGCCCCTTCACCGACGTGATCGTCGCCGCCGTCGGCGAGGCCACGGGCCGGACGCCCGAACTGTCCACGACCGGCGGCACCAGCGACGCGCGGTTCATCCGGTCAATTTGCCCGGTCGTCGAGTTCGGCCTGGTCGGCGCCACCATGCACGCCGTCGACGAGCGCGTGCCGGTGCAAGAGATCCGCGACCTGGCCGCCGCCTACACCGCCCTGATCCGCCGCTATTTCGAGACTTTCGCCTGATGCTCAAGGCCGCCGCCTCCAGCTGGCCGTTCTGGGCCCTGGCGTCGGCGGTGTTCGCGGCCCTGACCGCGATCCTGGCCAAGGTCGGGATCGACGGCGTCGGCTCCAACCTGGCGACCTTCATCCGCACCGTGGTGATCCTCGGTTTCGCGGGCCTGATCCTGACCGTGGCCGGCGAGTGGCGCGCGCCGGGCTCGATCAGTCCGCGCTCCTGGCTGTTCCTGGTGCTGTCGGGCCTGGCCACCGGCGCCTCGTGGCTGTGCTATTTCCGCGCCCTGAAGATCGGGGAAGCGGCCAAGGTGGCGCCGGTCGACAAGCTGTCGGTAGTGTTCGTGGCGATCCTCGCGGCCGTGTTCCTGGGCGAGAAGCTGTCACTGGTCAACTGGTTGGGCGTGGCGCTGATCGCCTGCGGCGCCGTGCTGGTCGCGGTGCGGATCTAGCCATGGACGACTTCTCGATCGCCGATGTCTTGGCCGAGGTGGCCGTGCTGGTGAAGCCGCACTTCGGCAAGGGCCAGCCCGCCGACTACATTCCGCAACTGGCCTGCGTGCCGCCCAGCAGGTTCGGCATGGCCGTGCGCACCGTGGCCGGCCAGGAGGCGGTGATCGGCGACGCCGACGAGGGCTTCTCGGTCCAGAGCATCACCAAGGTGTTCTCGCTAGGGCTCGCCTTGAACCGCTTCGGCGACGAGGTCTGGACGCGGGTCGGCAAGGAGCCGTCGGGCACGCCGTTCAATCACCTCTCGCAGCTCGAATCCGAGGAGGGCGTGCCGCGCAATCCCTTCATCAACGCCGGCGCCATGGCGATCACCGACCTGCTGATGGATGTGTTCAAGGACCCGGCGGCCCTGGTGCGCGGCTTCGCGGGCTTTCTGGCTGGCGAGACGGTCGAGATCGACAAGACCGTCGCCGCCTCGGAGCTGGCCACCGCCCACCAGAACCGCGCCATCGCCCATCTGATGCGCGGCAAGGGCACGATCAGCCACGACCCGGAAGCCGTAGTCGCCGCCTATACCCGCCAGTGCGCCCTGACCATGAGCTGCCGCCAGCTGGCCCGCGCCATGCTGCCCCTGGCGGCTGGCGGCTTCTCGCCCCTGGCCCAGGAGACGATCTTCCCCGAGCGCCTGACCCGGCGGCTGAACGCCCTGCTGCTGACCTGCGGCATCTATGACAGCGTCGGCAGCTTCGCCTATCGCGTCGGTTTGCCGGCCAAGAGCGGGGTCGGCGGCGGCATCGTCGCCGTGGTCCCCGGCAAGGCCACCATCGCGGTGTGGTCGCCGGAACTGGACCGCTTTGGCACCTCGGTGGTCGGCACGGTGGCCTTGGAGCGGTTCACCCAGCTGACCAATTGTTCGGTGCTTTAGCTTCCAAACTCTCGCAAGTGCTTGCTTCTAAATCCGCTCATCCCGGCGAATGCCGGGACCCAGATCCCATAGCGGTGTGGTGGATCGGAGGGGCTCAGAGCCCGTGGCGTCAGCCCCAAAGCCATTCCATCCGGGTCCCAGCATTCGCCGGGATAAGCGGAGAAAAAGGGCGATGCCGCACCGGCAGGAAACGCGCTTGGACCCAATCACAGCCTTAGCGCGTTGACCCGGCTCATCTTCCAATCAGGAGCACGGCGACCATGGGCATCTTCAGCAACATCATGGACAAGATCTTCCATCACAAGCCCAAGGTGGCGCCCGCGCCGACCACCCCGACGCCCGCGCCGCAAGCCGCGCCGACCGCCGCCGCGCCCGCCCCGGCCCCGCAGGTCATCGACGTCACCGCCTCGCTCGACGACATGGCCGCCAATGCCGGCCAGAAGCTGGACTGGCGCCATTCGATCGTCGACCTGATGAAGCTGGTCGGCATGGAGAGTAGCCTGTCGGAGCGCAAGGAACTGGCCGACGAGCTGGGCTATAGCGGCGACAAGAACGACAGCGCGGCCATGAACATCTGGCTGCACAAGCAGGTGATCAAGAAGCTCTCGGAAAACGGCGGCAAGGTGCCGGCCGAGTTGATGGACTAAACGAGCACGCAAGACTCCCTCCAGCCTTCCGCGCCATCTCCCCCTCTGGGGAGCCGTCGCGAGCGCCCGAGGGGGTCTTCACTCCCCTTCGTACCCCACCCCCGTCAGATACAGTCCATCGGCCGGCGCGACCGGCCCACAGGCCGTGCGATTCTTGGCATCCAGCGCCTCGCGCACGTCCTGAGCGCTCCACCGCCCGACCCCGACCTCGGCCAGGGTCCCGGTCACCGACCGCACCTGGCGATGCAGGAACGACCGCGCCTCGAACACCAGATGCACCTCGTCGCCGACGCGCGACACCCGCGCCACGTCCAGCGTCTTCAGCGGCGACTTGGCCTGGCAGGCCATGTCGCGAAACGTGGTGAAGTCGTGCAGGCCCACCAAATGCTGGGCCGCCGCCTGCATGGCCTCGGCGTCGATCGGTTTCTTGACGTGCCAGACCTTGCCCGCCTCCAAGGCCGGCGGGGCGGGGCGGTTGAGAATGCGGTAGAGGTAGCGACGCTCGACCGCCGAGAAGCGGGCGTGCCAGTCGCCCGTCACCACCACCGCGTCGAGCACGCTGACCGCCTCGCGCGCCAGGTGGGCGTTGAGGGCGTTCATCACCGTCTGAGCGGGCCAGTCGCGCTCTAGATCCAGATGCACCACCTGGGCCGTGGCGTGGACGCCGGTGTCGGTACGGCCGGCCGCAGCGATGCGGATCTCCTGGCCGCAGAACGCCTTCACCGCCGTCTCGATCGCCCCCTGCACCGACGGCAGCGCGGCCTGGGCCTGGAAGCCGTTATAGGGCCGGCCGTCATATTCGATCGTCAGGCGGTAGCGGGGCATCTAGTCTGGCTTGACCTAAAACGAGGAAACCAATGGCGCTTATCACAAGCTTCCAACGAAAGCCGCAAGCTAGCGGCCAACTCCAACGAACCGACGTCGTGGGCCACTACAAGGTGTTCTCCCATGATGGACAAAAGCGGGTCCTTCAAATCGACACGCTCGGGTCTCAACAGCGGGAAATCCCTGGCAAGGTGAGCCAGACAATTCAACTGTCGGAGGACAGCGCCAGAGAACTTTGGCTGATCCTCGGCAAGGAGTTTGCCTTCAAAACCTAGGCCAGAGCTGTCCCTACTGCCAGCGGGAAGCCTCGAACGAAGACCTCGGCGTCCTGGGCGCCCTTGCCCTCGCGCTGGGCCTTGAGCAGGCGCACCGCGCCGTCGCCACAGGCGATGAGCAGGGCGTCGTCGAGCACCGCGCCCGCCGCGCCGTCCCCGTCCTCGACCCGCGACAGCAAGGCCTTGACCCGCACCGGCCCCTTGTCCGACGGCGCCTCGAACCAGGCCCCGGGAAAAGGCGAAAGCCCGCGGATGTGGCAGTCCACCTCGGCGGCCGAGCGAGTCCAGTCGATGCGAGCCTCGGCGGGCTTGATCTTCTTGGCGTAGGTCACGCCCTCGTCGCTCTGCGGCGTCTCGCGGGCCCCGCCGCGCTCGATGGCGGCCAGGGCGACGGGCAGGATGCGCGAACCGACGGCGGCCAGCTTGTCGTGCAGCGAGCCGGCGGTCTCCAGGGCGTCGATCCGCACCTGCTCGCCCATCAGCACGGGGCCTTCATCGAGGCCGACGCTCATCCGCATCACCTGGACCCCGGTCACCGCGTCGCCGGCCATGATCGCCCGCTGGATCGGCGCGGCGCCCCGCCAACGGGGCAGCAGGCTGGCGTGCAGGTTGAAACAGCCCAGGCGCGGGGCGTCGAGCACCTCGGCCACCAGGATCTGGCCAAAGGCCACCACCACGGCGGCGTCGAGGTCCAGGGCCTGGAAGGCGGCGATCTCCTCGGGCGACTTCATCGACACCGGCGTGCGGACTGGCAGGCCCAGGCTGTCGGCGAAGGCGTGGACCGGCGAGGGCTTGAGGTCCTGCCCGCGACCGCGCGGCGCGGGGGGTTGGCTGTAAACACAGGCGATCTCGTGCCCGGCGGACACCAGTTCGGCCAGGCAGGCGACGGAGAATTCGGGCGTCCCGAGGAAGGCGATGCGCATGGCGGCCGGTTTAGACGGCTCGGCGTCCTGGGGAAAGCTTGAGAGTCGGAACCTTCACCATGGACCGCCGTTCTAGGAAGCGACCTTTTCCAAGGAAGAACCGTCATGCGCTCCATCGCCCTCATCGCCGCCGCCGGCCTGGCCGCCCTCTCGCTGGCCGCCTGCTCGGACGAGCACGCCGCCCAGACCAAGGAAGGCGCCAAGGCCGCCGGCTCCGAGATCAAGCAGGCCGCCACCGACATCAAGAACGATCCCGACGTCAAGGAAGCCGGCACGGCCCTGAAGGAAAGCACCAAGGAAGCCGCCGCCGACGTCAAGGTCGCGGCGGGTGAAGCCGTCGATGCGACCAAACAAGCCGGCGCCAAGGCGGGCGACGCCACCAAGGAAGCGGCGGGCGACCTCAATCGCGAAGCCAAGGAAGCCGGCCAGGACGCCAAGCAAGAAGTCCATAAGGCGACGCGGTAAATCACGGACGGGGACACGTCCTCGGGCGTGTCCCCGATAGAGCTAAGCCGCGCGGCGGGCCTTCTTGACCTTGCTGATCGCCCGGTCGCGCTTCAGGCGCGACAGATGGTCGATAAACAGCACGCCGGCCAGATGGTCCATCTCGTGCTGGAAGCAGACGGCGGAGAGGCCCTCGGCCTCTTCCTCCACCGTCTCGCCCTGATAGTTCAGATAGGTCAGCTTGACCTTGGCCGGACGCTCGACCTCGTCATAGACCTCGGGCACCGACAGGCAGCCCTCTTCGTAGACATAGAGCTCTTCCGACGCCCAGGTGATCTTGGGATTGACGAAATATAGCGGAGCCGGCGGGTCGCCTTCGCGGGCCAGGTCCATGACGATCACATTGAGCGGCTCGCCCACCTGCACGGCCGCCAGGCCGATGCCGGGGGCGTCGTACATCGTCTCCAGCATGTCATCCATCAGGGCGCGCAGACCGTCATCGACGGCGGGGACGTCCTTGGAGACCTGCTTGAGAACCGCCAGATCGGCGGCGTTATCGACGGTGAGGATGCGACGTATAGCCATGATGGTGCTCAGGTAAGGGCCGCGCCGCCCGGGGTCAAGACGACGGAAGGGCGCGGGGGAGCGTCAAGCCTGTTTCAATCCGCTCATCCCGGCATTCGCGGGATGAGCGGAGAAAAAGCGCTAGAGGTTCGCTTGCAGCTTCGGCGTTTCGTCCACCGCCAGCTTGATCAGCGGCCGTACCGAGCCCTCGACCGGCGTCAGCTCGCCGATCTCCTTGCCCTCGTGGTCCACCGACAGGTCCTCGAAGCGGCGGGCCTGGGTCAGCACCTGGCTTTCCAGCGAGCCGACGAACTGGTTGTAGCGACCGACCGCCGCCTCCAGCGCCTTGCCCACCGAGCCGGCATGGGCCCCCATCACGGCGATCCGCTTGTAGAGCTCGCGACCGACAGCCACGATATTGGCGGCGTTCTTGGCCTGGTCCTCGGCCCGCCAGCCGTAGGCGACGGCCTTGCACAGGGCGAACAGGGTGGTGGGGGTGACCAGCAGCACCCGGCGGTCCATGGCCTCGGTCATCAGGTCGGGCAGGCGGTCCAGGGCGGCCGCGAGAAAGCCGTCGCCGGGCACGAACATCGCCACGAAGTCGGGCGAGCCTTCGGACGCGAACTGGTCCCAATAGGCCTTGGCCGACAAGCCCTGCATGTGGTTCCGGACGCTGGCGGCGTGGCGGATCATGGCGGGTTCGCGCAGGGAATCCTCGGGGGCCTCCTGGGCCCCCAGAAAAGCGTTGAGCGAGCACTTGGCGTCGATGACGAACACCCCGCCGCCGGGCATTTTCACCTTCACGTCGGGCCGGCGACGGCCTTCGTCGCTCTCGACGCTGAACTGCTCCTCGAAGTCGAAGCGGTTCGTGAGGCCAGCGGCCTCAAGAACGTTACGTAAAGTCTGCTCGCCCCAGCGGCCTTGCACGCCGGCCCCGCGCCGCAGGGCGGCCGACAGCTTGCGGGCCTCGAACTGGGTGGCCACCGAGGCTTCCATCAGGGCGGTGATCTGGGCCTTGAGGCCGCCGGTCTCTTCGGCGCGGGCCTTTTCGACGGCGGTAACCTGGGCCTCGAACTTGGCCAGGGTCTCGGCCACCGGCTTCAGCTGAGCTTCAAGACGGGCCTGAGACAGTAGTTCGCGGCTTTTGAAGTTCTCCTCGGTGCGCTTGATCAGCGCCTCGGCGACGGTGTTGGCGGTCATGGTCGCCTGCTGGGCGGCCTGGGCGCGGATCAGCTCGCCCTGGGTGATCGCCTGGTCCTCCAGCAGCCGCGCCCGCTCGTCGGCCTGGACCAGCCGGGCGTTGAGCTCCCAGGCGCGGCCGTCGGCGGTGGTCGCCCGCTTCTGGCTGGCCAGGGCCCACAGCACGGCGCCGAGCGCCAGCAGGGCGAAGACCAGGGTGAGGATCAGGAAGGGATCGGAGAAGTTCATGCTCCGTTCCTATAGGGAGTCGGGGGATGGGGGAAGTCAAAGCCTCCCCCTGTGGGGGAGGTGTCGGCGAAGCCGACGGTGGGGGGAGTGATCGGCAGGCGACCACACCTCGGATCGACGACCCTAAAACTCCCCCCACCGATCGCTTCGCGATCGCCTCCCCCACAGGGGGAGGCTTGAGCTAAGCCGGCCGCCGGGCCCGCAACGCCTGGGCGATCGTCCCATCGTCGAGCCAGTCCAGGTCGCCGCCCACCGGCACCCCTCGCGCCAGCATGGTCACCGACACCCCCGACGGGATCAGCCGATCGGCCAGGTAATGCGCGGTCGTCTGGCCATCGACCGTGGCCGGCAGGGCCAGGATAACCTCGGAAATCTCGCTGCCGGTCGCCCGGCTGAGCAGCTCGCCCACCCGCAGGGCCTCGGGGCCGATGCCGTCCAGCGCCGACAGCAGCCCGCCCAGCACGTGGTAGCGGCCCTTGAACGACTGCCCGCGCTCCATGGCCCACAGCGACCCCACCTCCTCGACCACGCAGATCAGCCGCGGATCCCGGGTCTGGTCGGCGCAGATGGCGCAGGGATCGGAGGTGTCCAGCGACCCGCACACCGAGCAGGTCCGCACCTTGGCCTGGGCGTCCACCAGGGCCGCGGTCAGCGGCGCCAGCAGGGTGTCGCGCTCCTTCAGCAAGGCCAGGGCCGCCCGCCGGCCCGAGCGCGGGCCCAGGCCCGGCAGCTTTGACAGCAGGGCGATCAGCCGCTCGATCTCGGGTCCGGCGGAGGCGGCCAAGGCCTAGAACTTCATCCCGGGCATGC
>JACMOF010000365.1 GCA_014378155.1 Caulobacter sp.
ATAGGCGGCGACGATCTGGCGGGCGGCGACCCGGCCGGCGGGGCTGTTTTCTTCGGGATCGAGGATCACCACGTCGAAGCCCAGCCGCGCGGCGGCCAGGGCCAGCATGCGGCCCAGCTGCCCGCCGCCGAGGATGCCGATGGTGGAGCCGGGGGGAAGCGCGGTCATCAGTCTTCCACGCTTTCCACGACATCGGCGGTTTGCGCGTCGCGGAAGGCCTGCAGCCGCTCGCCCAAGGCCGGGTCCGACAGCGCCAGGATCTGCGCCGCCAGCAGGCCGGCGTTCCTGGCCCCCGCCTCGCCGATCGCCAGGGTCGCCACCGGTACGCCGCCGGGCATCTGGACGATGGAGAGCAGGGAATCCAGACCGTTCAAGGCCTTCGACTGCACCGGCACGCCCAGCACCGGCAGGATCGTCATCGCTGCAACCATGCCCGGCAAATGAGCAGCGCCGCCGGCCCCGGCGATGATCACCTTGTATCCGGCGTCTTGCGCGCCCGTCGAGAACGCGACCAGGCGCTGGGGGGTGCGGTGGGCCGAAACCACCTTGGCCTCATAGGCCACGCCCAGGGCGTCGAGCGCGTCGGCCGCCTTCCTCATCGTCGGCCAGTCCGAGCGGCTGCCCATGACAATGACCACAGGGGTGGCGACGGGTGGCGTGGTCGTGGGCATCGGCGATGATTTCCCTGGGCGGGCGAAGGGGCGTCATGACCCCTGAATCGCGGGCCTTATAGCCGCTGGCGCCCCGCCTCCAAAGCGCCATCTCGTCGGAAAACCTCAGGTGGGCCGGGCCGATGTCTTGACTCCGCGACGCTGCGACACAGGGTGGTGACCATTGCCATGGTTAATGAACGAACGCAGAAATGCGTGAAGCTTTGCAACAGGTGATTCCCGCCACCCCATGAAGATCACGAGCGCCCGCACCGAATCCTTCTCGGCGATCCGCCGCCGAGCCCTGACCGAGGCCGCCGGCCCGGCCGTGGCCCGCGCCGTGGTGGCCGCCGACAAGGCCGGGTTCCTGGGCCTGGGCGAGGACGACCTGACGCCCCAGGTGCAGGCCGCGCTCAAGACCCTGATGGTCGAGATCGACGATCTTCGGGCCGAGGTCGGTCGCCTGAAGTTCAAGCTCAATGAGGCCCAGGGCCTGGCCGACATGGACGTGCTGGCCCCCGTGCTGAACCGGCGGGCCTTCCTGCGCGAGATCAAGCGGGTCGCCGCCTTCGCCCAGCGCTACGGCTCGCCCGCCAGCCTGGTGTTCTTCGACCTCGATGGCTTCAAGAGCGTCAATGACCGCTTCGGTCACGCGGCGGGCGACGAGGCCTTGAAAGCCGTCGCCGAACGCCTGCTGGCTAATGTCCGCGAGACCGACGTGGTCGGCAGGATCGGTGGCGACGAGTTCGCCGTCCTGCTGGTCCAGGCCGACCAGCAGACCGCTTCGGCCAAGGCCGACACCCTGGCCGCCGCCGTCAGCGGCACGCCGGTGCAGTTTGGCGAATGGTCGGCGCCGTTGCACATCTCCTATGGCGTGCGCGAGATCGAGCCTGGCGCCGATCCCGAAGTCGCCCTGGCCGAGGCCGACGCCTCGATGTTCCTGAGGAAGCGGACGCGCAAAGAGGCCTGAAACTCGCTGTCATGGACGTGCGAGCGAAGGGGACACACACTCGTCCCACCGCTCAGGACATGATCGCACAAGCCGTAGGACGAGTGCGTGTCCCCTGCTGATCCACGGCGCTCTAAGCGATGATATCCGGCATCAGCTGATCTTCGAGCCGGACGATCTCGTCCTTCAGGGCCAGCTTGCGGCGCTTGAGGCGGGCGAGCTGCAGCATGTCGGGCAGGGGTCGGTCTTCCAGGGCGGTCACCGCGTCGGCGAGATCCTGGTGCTCTTCGCGCAGGATCGCCAGGCGTCGCTCGAGGGCGATGTCGCTGTCTTCGAAGGCTTCGTCGTCGTTCATGGACGCTCCTCAAAGCCGCGCGCCTGGGCGGTGATAGATACCAAAGCCTGACAGCGGGTAAAGGGCGTCATGAAGCTTCACCGTTCAAGGCGTCGGCCAGGGCGCGCAGGGCGCTCTCGCGCGGCGGGTCGCCGGAGGCGCCGGCGGCGTCCAGCAAGGTCGAAAACAGGTCCAGCGCCTGGCCCGGTTCGCCGCTCAAGGCCTCCAGGCTTTCCATCAGCACCTTCTCGCCCGCCAGTTCCGTGTCCTTGACCCGGTTGCGGAAATCGTCGCGAGCGCCGCCGTCGATCCCCGGCCAAGCGGACTTGATCGACCGCCGCACATCGCGCAGGGGCGCGCCGACCGCCTTGTCCCAGCGCTTGACCAACTGGAAGGCGACGGCGGTGTCGGCCGCCCGGCCCTCGCTGGCCCGCCAGGCCGCCCACAGCAGATAGGGCGCGTTCTGGCCGTGGCCGTCCTGCAGGGCCAGGCACGCGGCTGCGACAGACGGTCGCGCATAGACTTCCAGGGCCCACTGCCAAAGTCGCATCTTGGTTAACCCCCAGGCCTTTTCAGGCCTCTCCGGTGATCGTCGCCAGGTCTTCGCCCCAGCGCTTGACCGGCCGCCAGGACAGGCCGAACAGGTCGAGCGCCCGGCCCACCGACTGGTCGACCATTTCCGCGATCGTCGCCGGCTTGGTATAGAACGCGGGAAGCGGCGGGGCGATCACCGCCCCCATCTCGGCCAGCTTGGTCATGGTGCGCAGGTGACCCAGGTGCAGCGGCGTCTCGCGGACCATCAGCACCAGGGTGCGGCGCTCCTTCAGCGTGACGTCGGCCGCTCGGGTCAGAAGCGAAGCCGTTACGCCCGTTGCGATTTCGCTCATGGTGCGCACCGAGCAGGGGGCGACGATCATGCCCAGCGTCCGGTACGACCCCGACGCGATCGCGGCGCCGACGTCGCCTGCCCGATGCACAACATCCGCCTGCAGATTGACCTCCGCGACGCTGAGGCCGGTTTCTTGAGACAAGGTCAGGGCCGCCGACTTGGACAGAACCAGGTGACTCTCGACTCCCAGTTCGCGGCACGCATCGAGGGTGCGCAGGCCGTAGACGACGCCGTAAGCGCCTGAAATTCCAACGCCTAAGCGCGGCTTGTCCGGGAGAGGGGCAGGGTCCGACATGGTGAATTTTCGTCCGTCATGGGAGCAAGCGGGGCCACGTCAAGCGGGGCTGAGTGCAATCATATGTGATCTGACAGCGCGGCGCAGCGGGTGTTGTCTTTGATCTCCAACAGCAAGGAGCCGACAGCCATGGCCATCGAATCCCGTATCCGCGAGCTTGGGTCCCGCCACGAGAACCTCGACCGCACGATCCAGGAGGAGACCAGTCGACCGGTCAGCGACACTTCCCGCCTCAAGGAGTTGAAGCGGCAGAAGCTCAGGCTCAAGGAGGAGATCGAAGGCCTCAGGGCCAGACTTCACTAGCCCCCTCTGCGTCATCGCCTGAAGCGCGGTGACCGATTGAGGAGGCCGAAAACAGAAAGGCCCGCCCCGCGTGAAACCGGGGCGGGCCTTTTGCCTGCGGTCGGGACAGGCGCATGCGCCTGTCCCCAATTCATCAGTCCTCGTCGTCTTCGTCCTCGTCCGGCACATAGGTGGACTTGCCGAATACGTCCTCGGCCTTGGGCTCGATGCGGCCCTTGCGGATCGCGGCCTCTTCGGCGTCGTGGTCATCGGGCAAAGCGCTGGTCTCCGACGCGGGACGCAGGGTCGGATCCTCGGGCAGGATGCCCTTCTTCAAGTCGTCCTTGGCCTTCTTCTCGGCGGCCTTCTTGACCAAGGCGTCCAGTTCCAGCTGGCCCACCAGGCCCAGCGTCACCGGATCGACTGGCTTGATGTTGGCCGAATTCCAGTGCTGGCGGTTGCGCACCTGGTCGATGGTCGACTTGGTGGTGCCCAGCAGTTTGGAGATCTGCGCGTCGGTGACTTCCGGGTGATGGCGGACGAACCAGGCGATGGCGTCCGGACGGTCCTGACGGCGCGACACCGGGGTGTAGCGCGGGGCCTTCTTCTGCGGCTTCAACAGCTCGGCGTGACGGCTGACTTGGGCCTTCATGCGGTACTGGTCGTTGGCCTGGGCCTTGTCCAGCTCTTCGCGGGTCAGT
The DNA here is from genome assembly GCA_014378155.1 of Caulobacter sp. Classification (GTDB taxonomy): domain Bacteria; phylum Pseudomonadota; class Alphaproteobacteria; order Caulobacterales; family Caulobacteraceae; genus Caulobacter. The sequence goes on from JACMOF010000365.1 coordinate 4,101, forward strand.
TGGCCGTTGCCCATCGGGTCGGCGCCGCGGATGTCGCGGGCGACCTCGCCGTCGGCGATGCCGCTGACTTCCAACGGATGCAGACCACAGAAGTCGGCGATCTGCTCAAAGGTCAGCGACGTGTTTTCCACGAGCCAGACGGCGGTCGCCTTGGGCATCAGGATGTCGGCCATGAGGGGCTCCAGAAATGACGGCGCCCGACCTTGCGGCCGGGCGGGATGTTCTAGTGTGGACCTATAATGCGGTTCTTCTCGAAAGGGAACGGGGATCGCAATGTGCGTCTATCAGCCTAAGTTCGTGGGGGGCTGCCGGCCATAGCGCCGCCTTTCAAGTGCTATGCGGTCTCGGATTGGCATGCGGCGGTTACGTAGAATTTCCCGCGCCGTGACCATACCGCCCACAAGCAACCCGATGCTTGCTAGCACCGCCAGGTGTGGAACTGAGGTGTCGAGACCTGTGCCCTTCGAGTCAGACCCAAACAACATCATCCCAGCAATCACCACCGACCAACCTGATCACTGAAGCAGGGGATGGGGCTTCTTAGCCGAGATCCACCATTGCAATCCTACACCAGCTAAAACCAGGGCACCCAGCGCCACGTGGTGCGGATTCTCAATCAAGTCGCGCAGGCTATTGAGGCTCATAACGCTTCCCCGCTTTGAACCTCTAGCGCACTCAAGATTGTCTCAGAGCAATCGTAAACGCAGCATGGCTCCTCACGCCAGCAGCACCACCTTGCCGACATGCTCGCCCGCTTCCAGGTGGGCGTGGGCCCGGGCGGCGTCTTCCAGCGGGAAGGTCGCGTCGATCACCGGCTTGACCTTGCCTGCCGCGATCCACGGCCAGACCACGCGCTCGACTTCGGCGGCCAGGCGGGCCTTCTCGTCGGCGGAGCGGGGGCGCAGGGTCGAGCCGGTCAGCACCGCGCGCTTCTGCATCAGGGTCATGACCGGAACCTCCAGGATCGGCCCGGCCAGGGCGGCGATATAGACGATGCGGCCGCCCAGCTTCAGGGCGTCGAGATTCTTGTCGAGATAGCTGGCCCCGACCATGTCGAGCACCACGTCAACCCCGCCGGCCGCCTTGGCGATCTGCGCGAAGTCCTCGGTCTTGGCGTCGACCGCGATGTCGGCGCCCAGGGCCTGGGCCTGGGCCTTCTTGTCGGCGCCGCGGCCGGTGGCGATCACCTTTGCACCGTGCGCCTTGGCCATGGCGATCGCCGTTGTCCCGATACCGGACGTCGCGCCGTGAACCAGCAAGGTCTCGCCAGGCTTCAGCGCGCCATGTTCGAACACGTTGGCGAAGACGGTGAACACCGTCTCGGGCAGGGCGGCGGCATGGGCGAAGTCGAAACCGTCCGGAATCTGCAAGGCGTGGCGCGCGTCGACCACGGCATATTGGGCGTAGCCGCCCCCGCCCAGCAGGGCGCAGACCTTGTCGCCTTCCTTCCAGCGGCCCGATCCGATCACCACCTCGCCGGATACCTCCAGGCCCAGGATGGTCGACGCGCCGGGCGGCGGCGGGTAGTAGCCCAGGCGTTGCAACAGGTCGGGACGGTTGACGCCGGCGGCGCGCACCCGGATCAGGATCTGGCCGGGGCCGGGCTCGGGTCGCGCCACGGTCTCCGCGAACAGGGCGGCGGCGGGGCCCTTGCCGCCTTCGATGGCGATGGCGGTCATGGTGTCAGACATGGCGGAGAATCCCGTGAGGCTTGCGTCCCGCCCTTGGTAGGCGTCAGATGGCGGCTCGAAAAGGGGTCGAGCCAAGGGAGACCGATCCATGCTGGAAGAACCGGTCGAGCCGCGCGCTTTCCGCGGCGATGCGCTGAGCGCAACCACGCATGAAGATCTAGAGACGTACGGGGTCGCCGAACTGGAAGAGCGTATCGACGCACTGGAGGCGGAAATCGCCCGCACCCGGACGCAGCTCTCGAAGAAAAAAGCTGGGCGCGACGCGGCCAATGCGCTGTTTGGTCGCCTGGACTAACGAACGGTTTACCCTAAAGGCGGAGTCTTCAACCCGCCTGACTCGGACAATTCGACTTCATTCGGACTTGGGGGGGCGGTCGCGAAACGGCACGGTTGCGTCTGGCACGGGGGTTGCAGTCCTCCTGCCTTGGCGAGACGTCTCGCGGCCTTTCGAAGGGGCAATGAGTAGCTATGACCGAGTTGAACGCGTCCGCGGCCCCTTGGCGCGCCGGAGTCATCCAGGACTTCGCCCGCTCCGAACTGTTCGACCGCACGTTCGAGGAAGGCATGATTCTGGTCGAGGAAACCGCCGCCTATCTCGACGGCGCGGGCCGCCACGACAGCAAGATTCTGTCGCGTAACGCGGCCCTGGCCTATGCCAGCGAAAGCATGCGCCTGACGACCCGCCTGATGCAGGTGGCCTCGTGGCTGCTGGTGCAGCGCGCGGTCAAGGAAGGCGAGATGGCCGCCGAGGCCGCCTGCGCCGACAACTATCGCCTGGGTCTCGAGTCCGGGAACCCCGCCGCCATCGAGGACTTGCCCTTCGGCCTCGTCAACCTGCTGCAACGCTCCGAGCGCCTATACGAGCGGGTGCGCCACCTGGACAAGCGGATGTATGTCGAGGCGGCCCTGGAAGAGGCTCCGCGCCCGGTGCAGGCGCATTTCGACCGGCTGACCGCGGCGTTCGGCGCGGCTTAAAGATGGATTAGAGGCTCTTCCCCCTCTGAGGCAGGAGGGCCGAAGGCCCGGAGGGGGCAAGTGTTCGCGGCACGGGCAGCCCGCACTTACCCCCACCTGGCGGCTTCGCCGCCTGTCCGCCCCATAGGGGGCGGAACTCCCCCAAAACCAAAAAGGCCGGCCCGCGAACGCGGTACCGGCCTTTCGTCGCCTTGCGGCGAGAACCGTTGGGACGCCTACTTCTTGGCGGTGAAGCCGGCGAACTTGGCGTTGAATCGCGAGACGCGGCCGCCGCGGTCCATCATGTGGGCGTTGCCGCCGGTCCAGGCCGGGTGGACGCGCGGATCGATGTCCAGCGCCAGGGTCGCGCCTTCTTTCCCGTAGGTCGAACGGGTCTGATAGGACGTGCCGTCGGTCATGGTGACGGTGATGAAGTGGTAGTCGGGGTGAATGTCTTGTTTCATCGGGCGATCCAACCGACTTGAGGCGGCGTGTAATGTGGGCGGGGGCCAGCCTTGCGGGTGGCTCTCGG
>JACMOF010000366.1 GCA_014378155.1 Caulobacter sp.
CGGGCGCGGATGAGCGACATCCGATCGGTGATCGCCAAGTCGGCCGAGGTGATGCCGGAACACTTGCGATTCATCGCGGACAACTGCGCGGCGGTCTAGAGCATTTCCGGACCTGACTGCGACAGGCCGGGAGCTCTAATCTTTTGTTTTGACGCATTTTTCTTCACGCGAACCGGAACCACTTCGCTCGAAAAATGCTCCAGGTCAAATCCAGGCATCCGGCGACCGGCGGGATGCCTGGGAACGGGGTTCAATTCCCGTACGCATAGACCCCCATCACCGCCCCGACGAATCCGCCCGCGACCTTGGTGCTGAGGATCGTCCCATCCACACCAGTCTTCAGGACAGTCCAGTGGCCGGGCCTCTGGCTATATGAGAAATCGTAGGCCCCCCCGTGGGCCTCGATCTTCAAATAGACCGGGCCGTCCGCCTTCAAGGTGACCGGGGCGCTGGCCAGCACCACGCCATCAACCGGATCCTTGGGTCCGGCCCGCCGCTCCAGCCGCACCACCGGCTTGCCGTCCTGCAGAGCCAGGCCCAGGAAGTAGTAGAAGTCGTCGTTCTGCAGCGCGACCAGACCGGCCTTGTCGCCCGGCCTGGTCGGAACGTAGCGGAGAGCGGTCGAGGCGCTGGCGTTGATGTGCTGCTGGCGACGGCCCCAGAACGAGGGCTGCACGCCGGCTCCCAGCTTCTGGTCGCGGGCGGTCAAGACCAACTGGCCATCCTTCAGGCTCCACCACCGTTCGCGCGGGTTGCGGAGGGTCATCCAGTTCAGCGGCAGGTCCTTGCCGTCAAACGCCTCGTGTACCTTGAAAGCGCCGCTCGTAGGCGGCGTAGACGCTTGCGGGTTCGGCAAGGCCGGTCTGGCGTGGACATAGGGGATGGTCTCGCCTTTCGGCAAGATCATCGGCCAGCCGTCTTTCCAGGTCACGGGCAGCAGGAAGGTCTCGCGGCCGGTATTGTAGAGATCATCGCCGTAAGGCCGCACGGCCAGGAAGGTGGCCCACCAGTCACCGTTCTGGGTCTGCACCAGGTCGGCGTGGCCGGCAGAGGTGATGGGCAGGGCGCGATCCTTGGGCAGCCCGCGCTGGGTCAGGATCGGATTGTGGTCGTAGGGCACATAGGGGCCGGCGACCTTATCGGCCCGCAGCACCACCTGCGAATGACCCTCGGCCGTACCGCCCTCGGCCGCGGTCAGGTAGTAGCGGCCATCGACCAAGGTGATGTGCGGCCCCTCGATCCAGATCGGCTTGGTCAAGGGATCGACGCCGCCGTCCAGCAGCACGCTGCGCGGACCGACAGTTTTCTGGCTCTTCGCGTCGAATTCCTGGATCCAGATGGCGCGGTGGCCATCATAGAGCGGCGGGCGGTCAGGCGCGTCGTTGTTGACGATCCAGCCTTTGCCGTCGGTGTCGAAGAACAACGAGGCGTCGATTCCGCCGACCTGAGGCAGCCAGACCGGGTCCGACCACGGCCCCTTGGGGTCCTTGGCGGTGATCAGGAAATTGCCGCCACAATCAACGCAGGTGTTGAGGATGTAGAACGTGCCGTTGTGCTCGGTAATAGCCGGAGCGAACACCCCCCGCGACAAGCCCAGGCCGTCGAAGTTCAGTTGGCCCGGCCGATCGATCGCGTTGGCGATCTGGGTCCAGTGAACGAGATCCTTGCTGTGGAAAACCGGTAGGCCCGGAAAATACGAAAAGGTCGAGTTGACCAGGTAATAGTCTTCGCCCACCCGCGTGACGCTGGGATCCGGATAGAAGCCCTTCAGAATCGGGTTGGCGTATTGGCCGGACGCCGGTTTGAAGGCCGCGTCGGCTGGGTCTGAGCCCTCATAGTCGAACCAGTCGAAGCTGGCGGTTCCCGGCGCGGAGGTCTGGAAGGCGCTCGGTGCGGCGTTCGCGGCCTCGGCCGCGCCTGCGGCGGCCAGGATCATTGCGGCCGCACGGCCCCACGCTCCTTGACGGAGTCTTTTCATGGCTTGTCTCCCGGCGCTCCAGGGTGGTCTCACCAGCGAGCACACCTCAGATGACAGGGCTCGCGGACCCTCGTCAAGGTAGCGCTAACACCTTCGGCTGGGCGCAAAGCGTGACCTTAAAACATCGTGGTCGGACAACGTTCTCCCAAGAGGTATGACCTCGTTGACACAAGAGGCCTTACCTCGTAACGCTTCACTGTGACCGCTACCATGTCGCCGATCTCGATGGTGTCGTCGAGAAGGCTAAACAAGGCCGCCGTCTAAAATGACAAGTGCGCAGAGCACTGAACCATAGGGGAGAAACATGGCTTCATCCGTCCGCTCGCGCGCCGTCCGGCTCGCCCTCATCGGCGCCACCTGCCTGACTGGCTTCATCGGCGCGCCCGCTCTCGCCCAGCAGACCCCCGCCGCGGCGCCGGCCAACGCCGACACGGTCGAGGAAGTGATCGTCACCGGCTACCGCAAGAGCCTGGCCGACGCCACCAACGCCAAGCGCGACAGCATCGCCTTCACCGACTCGGTGTTTTCCGAAGACATCGGCAAGTTTCCCGACCTCAACATCGCCGAGTCGCTGAACCGCATCCCGGGTATCCAGCTCACGCGTGAAATCAACGGGGACGGCCTGAACATCGCCATCCGGGGCCTTGGTCCCGACTTTACCAAGATCGTGTTGAACGGCGCGCAGGTCGCCGTGGCCTCGTCGGGCCGCACCGACGCCCAGAACCAGAACCGCACCATCGACCTGGACCTGTTTCCGACTGAGCTGTTCACGCGCCTCGACGTCAACAAGACGCCCGTGCCCAGCCAGTTGGAGGGCGGCGTCGCCGGCGTGGTCAACATGCGCAGTTCGCGCCCTCTGGATCGCCCCGGCCAGCATCTGACCTATTCGCTGCAGGGCAGCTATCAAGACAGCGCCGGCAAATGGAGCCCGCGCGGCGCCCTGATCGGCAGCAAATCGTGGGAAACGGCCGTCGGCGAGTTCGGCGTGTTGGTCGGTTATGCCGGCGTTCGCTCCAAGAGCCGCACCGACGGCTTCGAGACGATTGGCTGGACCAACGCCAGCACCGGCGGGTCCAGCAACTTCGCCTGCGCCGGCTGCAACAGCACCTTTGGCGGTAACGGCTTCACCTTCGCGCCGACCGTGGCCGTCAACGCCGGGAACGGCTTGACCACCGGCGCGACCGTCAATGACGCCTTCTTGCTGGCCAACAACCCCGGCACGACCCTGCAGCAACTCAGCGATGGCCTGCTGCCGCGCCTGGGCCGCCAGTCCCACAGCGCCGGTCACCGCGACCGCGACTCGCTGTTGGTCTCGCTGCAGTACCAGCCCAATGACAAAGCCGAGTTCTACATCGACACCCTGCTGGGCCAGACCGATCGCGAGTTCAGCCGCATCGACATTGACTGGGTGGTTCGCAACTCGAATTTCATGACGCCAACCAACGTCAAGGTCGACGGCAGTAACATCGTCACCAGCGGCACCTTCTCCAATGCCCAGTTCTTCCTGGAGGCGCGGCCCTATCACGAGACCAACGACTTCGTGAACGTCAATCCGGGCGGCACCTGGCGTTTCAGCGACAACCTCAAGCTGGACGCTCAGTTCAATGTCAGCCGCAGCGTCTTCTTCCGTCAGGCGCCGACCATCCTGATCAATACCCCGCTCAACAGCGGGCTGACGGTGACCTACAACAACACCGGCGGTGACTTCCCCAGCATCAAGACCAACGCCAATCTCAACGACCCCAACCTGGGCTGGACCTTCGCGGGCGGCCGGGTGAACATCCAGAACGAGAAGCGCGTCACCTCCACCAAGGGCACGCACTGGGACCTGACCTGGGGCGACGAACGCAGCTACATCAAGGGCGGCGTCGCCTATGACGAAGCCTCGCGCACCATCACCGCCCTGGACAACAGCGACCGCTGGCAGCAGATCACCTGCGGCGGAGGCGGGACCTACCTGCCGCGCCCCAACACCCAGCCCGCCTGCGCCGGCGGCGCAGGCTCGGCGATCACCAACGCCCAGTTGGCCTCGTACCTGAAGCCTGGCCCCCTCGGCTTTGTCATGGTCGACTACGACAAGTTCAAAGCCGCCACCAATTTCGAGGCCTTGAACGACACCGCAGCGTTCACCACCTCGGCCGCCACGGCCGCCAGTTCCGGCAAGATCGAGGAAAAGAACACCGGCGCCTATGTCGAATTCGCCGGCGTCGCCACTGTCATGGACCGCGACCTGCGGATCAATGGCGGCGCGCGCTACGTCTCGACCGACCAGGACATCACCGGCCCGGTTTCGATCCCCTTCCCCAATGTCGCCAACTGCACGCCCAACTGCGTGCCCAACACCCTGACCTTCAAGACCCAGTCGCAACGCTACGACGCCTTCCTGCCGTCGTTCAACGCCGTCTACGCCGTGCGCGAGAACATCAATGTTCGCATGTCCGCGTCGCGCACCCTGACCCGTCCCGACCCCAGCGCCATGCTGCCGGGCACCACGTTCAGCGACCCCTCGGCCCAGGCCGCCAACCAGGGTAATCCGGCGCTTCGCCCCTACACCTCCAACAACTTCGACGTGGGCGGCGAATGGTACACCGGCGGCGCCGGCTATGTGGGCGTGGCCCTGTTCCAAAAGGTGGTCACCGGCTTCACCACCCTGGGCGCCACCACCCAACCCTTTACCTCGCTCGGCATTCCGTTTGACAGCCTGACCGACCTGCAGAAGACCGCCATCAACAACCGCGGCGGCCCCAGCGCGGCGACGGTGACCGTCAGCCAGCAGGTCAATTCCGGCTCCGACCTGACCATCCGCGGCTACGAGCTGAACTGGGTCCAGCCCCTGGACTTCCTGCTGGACGGCGCTGGCTTCACTGCCAACTATACCCGCGTCAACCAGACCGGCACCGGCGGCGTGGTGGCCCTGGGCGTGTCGCCCTACACCTACAACCTGACGGGTTACTACGAGAACCACGGCCTGACGTTGCGGGTGTCCTACAACTACAACGACGCTCAGATCAGCTCTGGCCCAAACCAGAACAGCGTGCCGACCGCCCGGATCAAAACCGACGCCTACAAGCAGATGGACCTGTCGGCCAGCTACACCCTGCCGGTTCTGGGTGGTGCGCAGATCACCTTCAACGCCATCAACATCACCAGCGAAACCCAGCGGCAGGCGTTCCAGTATCCGAACGCCACCTACACCTTCTATGACCCGGGTCCGACATATCTGATCGGCATCCGGGGTCAGTTCTAGACTTACGCGAACCTCCCTCCCTCGCGTTCCCCAGCGGCGTGTCCGGGGACACGCCGCTTTTTTTAGTCCTCCACCTGTGGGGGAGGTGTCGGCGCAGCCGACGGTGGGGGAGTGATCGTCAGGCGGCAGCTTGTGGGTCGAACGACCCTAAAAACTCCCCCCAACCGATCGCTGCGCGATCGCCTCCCCCACAGGGGGAGGACCATC
>JACMOF010000367.1 GCA_014378155.1 Caulobacter sp.
CCAGTTCAGCGGCGTCGGCGCCGTCACCGCGACGAACGTCGCCGTCCAGAACCTGACGGTTGACGACGACGACATGACTGTCGCTTGGCAAGCCATCGCCGGCGCCTCCATCAAGGCGACCGACAAGCTGAAGATCGACGTCACGTACCGCTACCTGGCGGGCAACGACAGCTCGTTCCTGTCGACCGGTTCGGGCGCTCTGCAACCGGGCGTGTTCCAAGGCCAGTACAAGGACCAATCGGTGACCGTGGGTCTCCGCTATTCCTCCGCTCCGCCGCCGCCGCCCCCGCCGCCGCCGCCTCCCCCGCCGCCTCCTCCGCCCCCGCCGCCTCCGCCCCCGCCGCCTCCCCCGCCGCCTCCGCCGGCGTATGAGGCTCGTGAGTTCATCGTCTACTTCCCGTTCGATCAGTACGTCCTGACGCCGGAAGCCTCGTCGGTGGTTTCGGAAGCCGCGAACTACGCGACCTCGGGTCACGCCACCAAGCTGGTGGTCGTCGGTCACACCGACACCTCGGGTTCGCCGAAGTACAACGCCAAGCTCTCCGAGCGTCGTGCGAAGGCCGTGGCTGACGCCCTGGTCGGCGCCGGTGTCGCCGCTGACGCCCTGGCCGTTGACTGGAAGGGCGAAAGCGCCCCCGCCGTCGCCACTGGCGATGGTGTGAAGGAACCGCTGAACCGCCGTTCCACGATCTCGATCAACTTCTAAAGATCGCGATCACGACTGAAGTTGAGGGCCCGGCGGCGACGCCGGGCCCTTTTCTTTTGGACTTTCCGGCTGACGAGCGGTCGGACCTCACGGCAATGGCCGCCGGCCGGGCGCATCGAAATGGCAAGGGGCTTTTGACGAAATCCGCTCCGCCGCCGGATCACTTATTTGTGGCCCGCGACAGGGGGTCGCAGCCGCGTTTGTTCTGGCCACGCAACCCGTTGATGATGCCCAGTATCTTCTGGCACACCGATGTTCCTCCACACCTTGTTAAGAAAAAACTCAGCCCCCGGGCGCATCTCGCCGTTGACGAGTCATTAGCCACTGTGGCCCCATATGTGGGCTGAGGGGGCTCCTCGGCCACTAGATGTAGCGGCTGGACGGGAAGTTTCCTTTTCCGGAACACGCTGATTGATTATGGATTTTGATCATGACCGGCAGTGAAGCGGCTAAGATGACGGCTCTCCCCCAGGCCCGCACCAGCGGGATGAAGGCCGAGCGTCCGAAACTGGCTCTGGTGCGCAAGGTGCAGGTCAACCGCGCCCGTGACGCCCTGCTGACCGATTTTGGCAAGACCACTCTGGAAGACCGCTACCTGCTGCCGGGCGAGTCGTACCAGGACATGTTCGCCCGCGTGTCGACGGCCTTCGCCGACGACGCCGACCACGCCCAGCGCGTCTACGACTATATGAGCCAGCTGTGGTTCATGCCCTCGACGCCGGTGCTCTCGAATGGCGGCGCCGAGCGCGGCCTGCCGATCTCCTGCTTCCTGAATTCGGTCTCCGACAGCCTGGACGGCATACTGAGCGTCTGGAACGAGAACGTCTGGCTGGCGGCCAATGGCGGCGGCATCGGCACCTATTGGGGCGGCGTCCGGTCGATCGGCGAAAAGGTCAAGGGCCAGGGCCAGACCAGCGGCATCATCCCCTTCATCCGCGTGATGGACAGCCTGACCCTGGCGATCAGCCAGGGCTCGCTGCGTCGCGGATCGGCCGCCGTCTATCTCGACATCTTTCATCCGGAAATCGAGGAGTTTCTGGAGATCCGCAAGGCCTCGGGCGACTTCAACCGCAAGTCGCTGAACCTGCACCACGGCATCTCGATCACCGACGAGTTCATGCACGCGGTGCGCGACGGCCACAAGTTCGGCCTGCGCTCGCCCAAGACCAACGAAGTCCTGCGCGAGGTCGACGCCCGTTCGCTCTGGCAGAAGGTGCTGGAGCTGCGCCTGCAGACCGGCGAACCCTATCTGATCTTCTCCGACACCGTAAACCGCGCCATGCCGCAGCATCAGCGCGAGCTGGGGCTGAAGGTGCGCCAGTCCAACCTGTGCAGCGAGATCATGCTGCACACCGGCGTTGATCATCTCGGCAATGACCGCACCGCCGTCTGCTGTCTGTCGAGCGTCAACGCCGAGACCTTCCTGGAATGGCGCGACCACCCGATGTTCATCGAGGACATCATGCGCTTCCTCGACAACGTGCTGCAGGACTTCATCGATCGCGCCCCGGACGCCGCCAAGACCGCCGCCTACGCCGCCATGCGCGAGCGTTCGGTGGGCCTGGGCCTGATGGGCTTCCACAGCTTCCTGCAAAGCCAGAACGTGCCGTTCGAGAGCGCCCTGGCCAAGAGCTGGAACATGCGGATGTTCAAGCACCTGCGCCGCGAAGCCGACAAGGCGTCGATCACCATCGGCGAAGAGAAGGGCCCGTGCCCCGACGCCGCCGACCGGGGTTCGATGGAGCGTTTCTCGCACAAGCTGGCGATCGCCCCGACGGCCTCGATCTCGATCATCTGCGGCGGCACCAGCGCCGGCATCGAGCCGATCCCGGCCAATATCTACACTCACAAGACGCTGTCGGGCTCGTTCGCGGTCAAGAACCCCTATCTGGAGCGCCTGCTCGAGGACAAGGGCCAGAACACCGACGCCGTCTGGGGCTCGATCCTGGAGAACGAGGGCTCGGTCCAGCATCTGGACTTCCTCAGCCAGGACGACAAGGACGTCTACAAGACCGCCTTCGAGCTGGATCAGCGCTGGGTGGTCGAACTGGCCGCCGACCGCACGCCGGAGGTCTGCCAGAGCCAGTCGGTCAATATCTTCCTGCCCGGCGACGTCGACAAGTGGGACCTCCACATGCTGCATTGGCAGGCCTGGGAGCGCGGCGTGAAGTCGCTGTACTACCTGCGCTCCAAGTCGGTGCAGCGGGCCGCCTATGCGGGCTCAGACATCGCCCTGGCGGGTCCCGCCAACGGCTTCGACGCCCCCAACAAGACCGATTACGAAGAGTGCCTGGCCTGCCAATAGGTCCGGCGCCCGATCCCTCGAAAACCAACGGGGGCGCGGTCCCTCGCGCCGCCGTTTCGCGTTCGGAACCAAGCCGGCCGCGAAATGTTCATGCGTGTGGGGTTTCATCCCATGGACCTTGTCGCGATTGCGGTTAGGCTCATTGTGGGGACGAGGACTAAGGGGGCCGGCATGCGCGCCGCAACGGTGTTGATCGTGGGGATGGGGCTAGGTGCGCTCATTTGCGCCTCGGCCCAGGCGCGTCCCAATCCTGGCAGGGCGGTTAAGGCCGCCGCTAATACCTCAGATAGGTCGATCGGCGACGTCCGCAAGGGTCGGGCCACAAGCTTCACCGTCGATCTGCGCGCGGCCGAGGCGGCCGGTCTCAGTGCACGTGACGTGCGGCCCAGCACGGTGGGCTTCTCGGCCGCGCCCCAGTCGATGGCCGCCGGGTCCGAAGATCCAAGCTTTGGCCTGTCCCCGGCCGGCGCCTATGGCGACGCCAGGCTGCTGGACGCCAATCGCTATTACGAGGGCCACGGACCGGTGATCTGGCGCTCGAACGTCTTCGTGGTCGGTCAAAGCCATCGCGCCGTTGATTCGATGCGTGTGTCGGTGGCCAGAGTTTCGGAAACCGGCAACAGCCGTCCGCTGTCCTTGGTCCGTCCCGACGGCGAGGATAGCTTCGCGGATCG
>JACMOF010000368.1 GCA_014378155.1 Caulobacter sp.
AGAACCCGCCCTTAACCCGTTCCGCCTAGGCTTCTCGCCGACTGAAACCGGGAAACCGCGCCATGGCCGACGGGTCCAATCCGAATTTCGACGCCGAGCTGACCGACGCCCACGACGCGCGCGGCCTGGGCGACAAGCTGCGCTCGTTCGCCAAGGTCAATCCGCGCTTCGCTCCAGATTTGGCCCGCACCCTGCTGGCCAAGCGCGACCACACGGTGGTCGAGGCCTTCGACGCCCACAGCGAACAGGTTGGCTACGAGTTCACCTCGGGCTGGGCGTCCAATAACATTCCGTTCGTTACGCCCCTGCTGCGCGACTTCGCGGCCAAACGCGGCGGCGCGCCGATCCGATACCTGGAGATCGGCGCCTATGAGGGCCGCAACCTGGCCTTCATGGACTGGCTGATCCCCAATCGCCTGGATGTCACGGTGATCGACCCCTGGTTCGACGAGGCCCTGAACCCGGAAGAGAAATACCACGCCGTCGAGCCGCGCTTTCACCGCAACATGGCCAAGACCTCGTTCCGGTCGATGACCGCCCGCAAGGGGTTCTCGACCTATGAGCTGCCGCGCATGCTGCAGGTCGGTGAAGGCTTCGACCTGATCTATGTCGATGGTAGCCACACCGCCTTGGCCGTTCTGATCGACCTGTGCTTCTGCGCCAGCCTGCTCAGCGTCGGCGGCCTGATGGTGCTCGACGACTACTGGCACGACATCAGCGAAATCGGCGGCCCCGGCGTCAAGCAGGCCGTGGACCAGTTCCACGGCGCGTTCGGGCGCTATTTCGAGATCACGGCGGTGTACCGCCAGGTGGCGTTGACCAAGATCAGCGAGATCCCGCGGTAGATACGATTGGGGACATGCGCATGCGCACGTCCCCATCAGCGCCCACGATCCTTACACCCGCCCCTCCGCCGAGAACGCCGCGAGGTCGTCGATCAGCGACTTGGCCGCCTGGGCTACCAGCGCGCCGCCCTTTTCGGGCGTGGCCTGGGCCGGGTCGGAGCCCATGCGGCCGTCAGCGTAGCGGGCGCGGAAGTCCAGAGCCTCGCGGATCGGGCCGGTCGGGGCGATCCTGGGCTCATAGTCCGCCGACTTGATGCTACCTGGATAGGCCCACTGGGTCACGGCGATCTCGGACGGGGTCGCGTGGCTGCCGTGGCCGACCGGGAACTGCTGATTGGCCAGACTGAGCACGCCGCTCAGATCCCACCAATTCTTGAGCTTCAGCGCGAACGGCGCGCGTTCGCGCCGAAAGCTGTACTCGGCGTAGACCTCGGAAAACGCCGCTTCGATCGAGGCGACATTGCCGCCATGGCCGTTGAGGAAATAGATCTTCTCGAAGCCGTGGGCGCCGAGCGAGCGCACCCAGTCGCCGATCGCGGCGATGAAGGTCGTGGGCCGCAGGAAGATGGTGCCCGGAAAGGCCAGGTGATGCTGGGCCATGCCGACATTGAAGGTCGGGGCCACCAGCACGCTCGAAGAGAGTTTGCTGGCCTCGTGCGAGATGATCTCCGGGCACAACCAGTCGGTCCCCAGCAAACCCGTGGGCCCATGCTGCTCGTTGGAGCCGATCGGCACCACTACGGTCTTCGACGTCGCCAGATAGGCCTCGATCTCGGGCCAGGTCGAAAGGGCGAGCAGCATGGCTGGAACTCCGCGAGAGACTATCGACGCCTTAACGCCGATGCGGCGGCGATACAGAGAAATGGGGCGCGCCGCCAGAATCCCCAATGGTCTTCTTGCGTCGCTCCGCTCGCCGCGCATAACTCCGCCGCAACGAGATCAAGGGAGTGCAGGGCGTGAGCAACGGACAGGTTTTTCCGGTTTCCGACGACTGGGCGGGCAAGGCTCATATCGACGCCGCCGGCTATGACGCCGCCCTGGCGCGGGTCGAGGCCGATCCCGAGGCCTATTGGCGCGACCTGGCCGCCCGGCTGGACTGGATCACGCCACCGACCCAGATCAAGGACGTCTCGTTCGCCAAGGACGACTTCCGCATCCACTGGTACGCCGACGGCGTGCTCAACGCCTCGGTCAATTGCCTGGACCGCCACCTGCCGCATCGCCAGGACGAGGTAGCCCTGATCTTCGAGGGCGACGATCCGGGCGTGTCGTCGAAGATGAGCTATGGCGAGCTGCACGTCCAGGTTTGCAAGATGGCCAATGTCCTCAAGGACCAGGGCGTCCAGAAAGGCGACCGGGTGACCATCTACCTGCCGATGATCCCGATCGCCGCGGTGGCCATGCTGGCCTGCGCGCGGATCGGGGCGGTGCATTCGGTGGTGTTCGGCGGCTTCTCGCCCGACGCCATCGCCGGGCGGATCCAGGACTGCGCCTCGCACTTCGTGATCACCGCCGACGAGGCCCGGCGCGGCGGCAAGCGGGTGCCGCTGAAGGCCAATATCGACAAGGCGCTGGAGAGCTGCCCCTGGGTGGGCAAGGTGCTTATGGTCCGCTGGACCGGCGCCGACGTGCCGTTGGTGCACGCCCGCGACATCGTCTGGGACGACGTCCAGGAGGCCGCTTCGGCGGACTGCCCGCCCGAGCCGATGAACGCCGAGGATCCGCTGTTCATCCTCTATACCTCCGGCTCGACGGGCAAGCCCAAGGGCGTGCTGCACACCACCGGCGGCTACCTGGCCTGGGCCAGCTGGACCCATGAGGTCGTGTTCGACTACCGACCCTCTGCTCCAGGCAAGAACGGTGAAGTGTTCTGGTGCACCGCCGATGTCGGCTGGGTGACGGGCCACAGCTATGTGGTCTACGGCCCTCTGGCCAATGGCGGGACCAGCCTGATCTTCGAGGGCGTGCCCAACTACCCCACCCCGGCGCGGTTCTGGGAGGTGGTCGACAAGCACCAGGTCGAGATCTTCTACACCGCCCCCACGGCCCTGCGGGCCCTGATGCGCGAGGGCGACGACTGGGTGACGAAGAACGACCTGTCGTCCCTGCGCCTGCTGGGCAGCGTCGGCGAGCCGATCAATCCCGAGGCCTGGCTCTGGTACCACCGCGTGGTCGGCAAGGACCGCCTGCCAATCGTCGACACCTGGTGGCAGACCGAGACTGGCGGCATCCTCGTCTCGCCGCTGCCCGGCGCCACCGCCCTTAAGCCCGGCTCGGCCACCAAGCCCCTGCCCGGCGTCAAGCTGCAACTGGTCGACGCCGAGGGCCAGGTGCTGGAGGGCGCCACCGAGGGCAATCTGGTGATCACCGACAGCTGGCCGGGGCAGATGCGCACGGTCTATGGCGACCACGGCCGGTTCTTCGAGACCTATTTCAGCGCCTATCCGGGCAAGTATTTCACCGGCGACGGCTGCCGGCGCGACGCCGACGGCTATTATTGGATCACCGGTCGCGTGGACGACGTGATCAACGTCTCGGGCCACCGCCTGGGCACCGCCGAGATCGAGAGCGCCCTGGTGGCTCACGACACGGTCGCCGAGGCCGCGGTAGTCGGCTATCCGCACGACATCAAGGGCCAGGGCGTCTATGCCTATGTGACGCTGAAGTCGGGCGTCGAGGCGACCGACGAGCTGCGCAAGACGCTGATCCTCTGGGTGCGCCAGGAGATCGGACCGTTCGCCGCGCCGGACATCCTGCAATGGGCGCCGGGCCTGCCCAAGACCCGCTCGGGCAAGATCATGCGCCGCATCCTGCGCAAGATCGCCGAAAACGAACTGGGCAGCCTGGGCGACACCTCGACCCTGGCCGATCCGTCGGTGGTCGAGGATCTGGTGAAAAATAGAGCCAACGCCTGATGCGCGCCGGGGCGGAAACCGGCCGTAGCGTTTTCGAGCGAAGTGGATTCCGGTTCGCGTGAAGAAAATGCGCTAAGTCAAAATCTAGAGCTTTCGATCTGATGTAATCAGATCGGAATGCTCTAGGCTTCCGCCCATGCCCAGACTTGGTTTCGTCGTTGCCGTGATGATGCTGGCCTGTCCGGAGCTCGCCATGGCCGCGAACGCGACCAACGCCGATTGGGTGCGCCAGGTCGAACGCGGCGACATCGCCCTGGACGCCCATCCCGATGCGGGCGGCCGCGGCGGATCGGTGCGGGCGATGATCGACATAGACGCGCCGCCGGA
>JACMOF010000369.1 GCA_014378155.1 Caulobacter sp.
TCATCTTGGGATAGAGGACGCCGGGCGGGATCATTCGGACGCTCCGCTCATCGCCTGATGAACTCGGCCAGTAGGTCCACCACGGCCCGGTTGTGCTCCTCCAACCCAATGGAAATCCGAATCGCGTTGGGCAGGCCGTAATTGGCCACCGCCCGCACCAGATAACCCTTCGCCGCCATGAATGCCTCGGCCTCGCGCGCGGTCTTGCCGGCCACGTCCGGAAAGTTGACCAGCACGAAATTGGCCGCCGAGGGCGTGACCTCGAGCCCCAACCCGCCGATCTGCTGGGTCAGCCACGGCCGCCATTGCTCAACCAGGGCGACCGAGCGCTTCTGGAAATCCTCGTCGGCCAGGGCGGCGATGGCCGCGTCCTGGGCCGGGATCGAGGTGTTGAAGGGCGGACGGATGCGCTCGATCGGATCTATGATCCCGGCCGGCCCATAGGCCCAGCCCACCCGCAGGGCGGCCAGGCCGTGCAGCTTGGAGAAAGTGCGGGTGACGATGACGTTCTCGCTGTCGCGGGCCAGGTCCAGCCCGTCCTCGAAGCGCGGGTCGGTGCAGAACTCGGCATAGGCGCCGTCCAAAACGAGCACCACAGACGGCGGCAGGGCGGCGTGCAAGGCGCGGATCTCCTCGCCCGTCAGCCAGGTCCCGGTGGGGTTGGCGGGGTTGGCGATGAACACCAGCCGGGTGCGCTCATCGACGCAGGCCACGACCTCGTCGATGTCGATCCGTTGGTTCGGCTCCTTGGCGAAGCGGACCTCAGCCTGGCAGGCGCGGGCCCCGATCGCGTAGGCCGCAAAGCCGTGCTCGCCCTGGACGATGTTGTCGCCGGGCTCGAGATAGACCTGGTTCAGCAGGGCGAAGATCTCGTCGCTGCCATCGCCGAAGGTCAGGCGCTCGGGCTCCAGGCGGAAGTGCGCGGCGACGGCGGCGCGCAGGGCGCTGGCCTTGCCGTCGGGATAGATGTGCAGGCGATCGACGGCGTCACGATAGGCCGTCTTGGCCAGGTCGCTGCAGCCCAGGATGTTCTCGTTGCTCGACAGCTTCACCGGATGGGCGATGCCCTCCACCTTCGACTTGCCGCCCACATAGGCGGCGATGTCGAGCAGGCCCGGCTTGGGCGTGGGGCGGGGCGCCGCGAAGCGGTCGGTGGTCGGAGCGGTCATTCGGAAACTCGGTCGGCGGAGAGGCTGTTCTACACGTCGAAGGGGGTGGGCGCAGCCCCGATGACGCCCGTCAGATGCCCCGGCGCGCGGGCCAGGCGCTCGTCGCCGACCTGGTAGAAGCCCAGCAGCGAGAACAGCTTCAGCCCGCCGGCCTCGGCGACCAGTTCTGCGGCGACGCCATCGACCGCGAGGGCCTCGACTATGGCGTGGGCGCCCTTGGCGCTGTCGGTGACCCAGAAGGTCTGGTCGCCGCCGGTCGGTTCGACCTCGACCTCGGCCACCGCGAAGGCGGCCTGCGGCCCCCAGCGCTCCAGGCAGGGCAGGGCGGCGAAGATCTTCAGCTTCGGTTCGGCCAGCAAGCGGCCCCACCAAGCGCTGTCTTGTGTCAGGGCCAGGACGGATACCCCCCAGGGGGTCTTGGCGGCGGCCAGGGCGTCCTTGTCGGTGGCGACCACCTTCATCGGCGGGGCGACGCCGAAGCGCAGGCGGGCCAGTTCCACGGCGCGGGCGGGATCCTTCCCACCCCAGACGGTCAGGTGATAGGGGCCCTGGCGGGTCAGGCTGTCGGACATCAGCTCGCGCCAGATGCGAATGACCAGGGCGTCGCTGGCGGCCGTGCGGGGCGCCGACAGGAGCTTGCGGACAATCAAAGCCTCGCGGGCGGGGCGCAGGCCAAAGCCGGTGTCACCGGACGCCTGTTTGGCCGCCGCCACGGCGCGCGCCAGGCCGGCCCGCTCGTCGAGCAGGGCCAGCAGCTCACCGTCGATGGCGTCGATCCGCCATCGGACCTCGTCCAGCGAAGGCGTCGCCTCGTCCGCCTCGTTCCCCATGATCTATCCCCGAAATTGGAGGCCGGACCATAGACTTTGCCGCCGAAGGCGCAATAGGGCGAGGTCACGGGAAGAAAGTTGCGTGACAGAACGCTCGCATGGTCTGCGCTTAGGTGGGGTGTGTGTCGTGTCACGATACGTCTCCATGTATTATGTATCACCTTGCGATCCGATCTCTGTCGAGGGCGGACGACGTGAACGGCGATCCAGAGCTTCAGGGACGCGCGGGCCAAGGCGATCTTTGACGGGATCAAGCCTGGCAAGGGTTTCCCTGCCGACCTGCTGGGACCTGCGAAGCGAAAGCTGGAAATGCTGCAAGCGGCGACCTTGCTTGAGGATCTCCGCTTCCCGCCGGGCAATCGGTTGGAGGCGCTTTAGGGCGTTCGAGCGGGACAGCATTCGATCCGCGTGAACGGCCAGTTTCAACTGGTGTTCAAGTGGACGGACGGCGGTCCGGCCGACGTTGAGTTCGTTGACTACCGTTAGGCTCGGCAGCCCAACCAACCGAGGAGACCGCGATGCCCGCCCACATCGCCAGCCCCGCAGACCCTCTCGCCCCGGTTCATCCGGGCGAGATTCTGCTGGAGGAATTCATCAGGCCTTTCGGCCTTTCGCCGGGAAAAACCGCCAAGCGCCTGCACATCGCGCGACCGCGCATCGAGAAGCTGGTTCGTGGCCAGACGCCGGTGACCGTCGATACGGCCTTGCGTCTGGAAAAGCTGTTCGGGGCCACCGCGCAGTTCTGGCTCAACCTCCAGACCCGTTATGATTTGGAGACGGCCAAGCGCGCGCTGGCGGGCGACATCGCGTTGATCGAGCCGATCGACGCCGCTGCCTGAGCTCAATAAACGCGCGGCGACGGCCCGGTGTCGAACAGTCCCAGCCGTGTGCGGCCGTTCTCGAACTTCAGAGTGGCCGAAATCTCTGGATCGCGGCCCAGGGCTTGGGCGACCGCAGCGGCGGCGGCTTCGGGGCTCTGCAACGCCTGGCCGGGCGTGGGGGTCTCGCGGACGGTGACGTCCAGCGCGCCCTGGAGGCGGCCATTCTCGCCAACGGTCAGGGCGCCGGTCTTGGCGTCGAGCAAGGCCTCGCCCGCCTTGACCTTGCCTTGCTGGACGCTGAGAGCGCCGCCCGCCTGGGACCAGTCGCGCACGGCGTCGGCCCAGCTTGTTCCGCGCAGGGCGCTGACCTTGCTCAGGCGGATGTCCCACATCAGGGCGGCGGTGCGGTCCTGGGCGATGCGGCCCAGCAGGCCGGTGAACTGGGCCTTGGCGCCGTCGGCCTTGAACAGGATGGCGGCCTGATCATCGGGACCCGGCACGATGTGCAGCACCAGGCCGGCCGTTGACAGCAGCGGGAACGGCGCGGCGCCGGCGGCGGGGGTGAAGAGCAGGTTGGCGCCCTCGACCGAGATGCGCGGCGGATATTTGTCGAAGCCCGCGAAGCTGGCCCGCAAGGCCTGGCCCGTGATCGTCACGTCGCCATTGATCGGCCGCGTCATCACCACGCCAGCCGGGGCGACCACCACCCAATGGCCCAGGCTGTAGGCGTTGGCCTCGCCCTTTAGCCGCGGCGCTCGCAAGGCCCAACCCGACGGTTCGGCGACCCGGGCGTCGGTCAGGGTGATATCCATGCGGAAGGGAAAGCCGCTGAAGGTTCGGGTTTCCCACGACAGGTCGTAGCCGCGCGACTTCATCGACAAGGCCGTAGCGTCCATCCGCTGCTCGACCTGGCCGCGCAGCCAGAACCAGCCGAGGCTCCAGGCCAGAGCAACTATCAACAGCACCACGAAAGGCGCCAGCAGACCACGACGCCGGGGCTTGCGGGACGGTGCGGCGGCGTTATGGGTCATGAAAAGAGCGGCTCCGGTCGGGAAGAGTGATGGCGTCTGACAGCGAAGACCGCTGGGTATTTGGGTATGGATCGCTCATGTGGCGGCCTGGGTTCCCGTTCATAGAGCGAAGAACGGCCGTGCTCCATGGGCGACGGCGGGCGTTCTGCATCTATTCGGTCCATCACCGGGGGACCTATGAGCGCCCGGGGCTGGTTTTAGGCTTGGCGCCCGGCGGCGCGACGCGTGGCGTGGTCTACCGCGTCGCGGCGGCGCAATGGCCTGAAGTCTATGCCTATCTGCGCGAACGCGAGCAGCCGACCGAGACCTATTTCGAGGCCTGGTCAGAGGTGAAGATCGACGGAGACGGAAAGACTTCCGCGCTCGTCTTCCTGTCGGACATGAAGCACAGCCAGTGGGCGGGCGACCTCACCCTGGACCAGCAATGCGCGCTGATCGCCGGGGCGACGGGCCTGTCGGGGCGCAATATCGACTACCTGCGCGACCTCGTACTGCACCTGCGCGAGGACGGGTTGCGCGACCGGGCGATGGAGACCTTGCTGGCGATGGTGGAGGCGCGAGAGGCCGCCTAACGGATTCTACGACACAATCCCGTTGCTTACGCAGCTCTCCGTCCGCCAGGTGCCGTTGCGTTTGCGCAGTAGACAGTTGCGGCCTTCGCCGGCTAGCGACGCCCACTGTGCATAGGTGGAGACGAAGGCGATCGTGCCAGAGGCGGAGATGACCGGTCGGCCGACTTCGTTCCAAGGATAGTCGGCGACGTGTAGGGATCTTTCACTCCAGCCGAAGCCGAGTTTGCGCCAATCGCAAGCCGGGACGAAATGCCGGCCTTCGGACTTTGGAGCGCCCAAGGCAAGGTCAGTCGCCTCGGTGTCAGTCAGTTGGGGAAAGGCATTCTGAAAGCCAGCCGCGTCGGCCGGGCCGTAGCTGAAATGTCCGGCTAGCAGGTCGCGCAGGCTCACGAGACTTTCGGGTTCTCTGAACACCGCCGATAGCACCGCGCAGTCGTCGGCGGTCGCCCGAACGGCCTTTTCGCCCGCCACGGCGTTGGATAGGCCGAGACTCATCGAGACGAGCAGAGTCGCGGCGCCTGTTAAAGCAGTCTGTGCCGCAAGCCGCAGTTCGCCCATTTTGATCACTCCCTCTTGGGAGGAGCCTATACTAGGCGAGGTTTCCCGCAATCTTCGCGTGCCAGCTTACAGCCCTTCGTCTTCCAGCGCCTTGGTGGCGGTGTCGATGCGGGTCTGGAGCTCGCGCATGAACTCGCCGCGCTTCAGGCCGGCGGGGATTGGCGGCAGGTATTCGAAGACGATCGTGCCGGGCGGCCGCAGCATGCCCTTGGGCCAGTGGACGCCGCAGTTCAGGGCCAGGGGCGTGACCGGCATGTCGAGCTCGCGATAGAGGGCCGCGATGCCGGGCTTGTAGTCGCCCGCGACCCCGACATCGCCGCGCGTACCTTCCGGGAAGATCACCACCTGGCGGGTTTCCTTCATGCGCTCGACAGCGTCGCGCACCAGCTTCTTCAGCGCCGTGGAGTGGCCGGCGCGGTCGATGACGATCATGCCAGCCTTCTGACCATGCCAGCCGAACAGCGGCACCATCAGCAGCTCCTTCTTCATCACGAAACAGGCGTCGGGCAGCAGGGCGAACTGGCTGAAGACGTCGAACATCGACTGGTGCTTGGCCGCGACCAGGGCCGGTCCGGTCGGCCGGAACTGCTCGCCGCGCACCTCGACCTTGACGCCGGCCAGCCAGCGCAGCCCCCAGATCAGGCCCTTGGCCCAGATCGACAGTGACCAGGTGTTGAACCGGCGGGGCAGGGGGAAGGTCACGATCATGGCGATGGCCGTGGCCACCGACCACAGCCAGAAGAACAGCTGGAACAGGAAAGACCGTAGATAGATCAAGACGCTTCCTTCGCGGGCTTGCCGGTGTTCTGGCTCGCCTTCTCCCTGGGACCCAGCTTCAGGAACGCCTCGCGGCCCAGAATCGCCAGGTACTTGCAATATTCCACGGTCATCCGCCGGGCGCTCGTGCCGCCCTTCCACCAGCGGTGGGCGTTGAGGCTCTCGGTGACGACTGGATAGGGATGCAGGGACACGCCGGGCATGGCGGCGCGCAGTTCCAGCATCGAGCGCGGCATGTGATAGTCGGCGGTGACGACGATCAGGCTGCGATAGTCCTTGGCCTTGGCCCATTCGGCGGTTTCGCTGGCGTTGCCGATGGTGTCGGCGGCGGCGTAGCCCAGGTCGACGCAGCACTCGTAGATCGGCCGCACCGCTTTGGTGACGCCCAGCACGTCTTCGCGGGACGCTTCGCGGTTGACGCCGGAGATCAGCAGGCGCTTGCCCTTGCCGGCTTCCAGTAGCTTGGTCGCCTCTTCAAGCCGAACGTTCGAGGCGCCGGTCAGCACCACCACCCCGTCCGAGACCGGCGGCTCCTGGGCCGGCGTCGATTGATCCACGCGACTGGTGAAGGCCAGCAGGCCCACGAACCAGATCATCACCAGGATCAGTATGGCTGCGATGCTCTTCATGGCATGGCTCTCAACAGGCGTAGGGAGGCGGCGCGGGCCGCGATCCCGGCCACCAGCGCCGCCACCAACGGGCAGGGCAAGGGCGCCAGCAGATCGATCCAGGCCAGCGGCAGGACTGGCGTCAGTCCCTGGCCGCCCCCCACGAGCCGCGCCGCCGCCCCGATCATGGCCGCAGCCGCGCCGCCCAGCAAGCCGGCGATGAAGGCCATGCCCGCGAACCGGTTCTGGAACAGGGCGGCGATGAAGCCGTCCTCGGCGCCGGAGAAGTGCAGGATCTCGATCACATCGTGCCGCGCGGCCAGGGCGGCGCGAGTGGCGAAGATGATCACCGCCGCCGCCGCCGAGGCGATGAGGGCGAAGACGCCGATCGCCGCCCAGCCGGCCAGGCGCGCGGCGCGCTCGATGTCGGCGATCCAGCGGCTATGGTCATCGACCACGGCGTCGACATTGGCTTCCTTGAGCGCCGCAGCCAGGGTTTCGGCCGTGGCCGGTCCCTTGGGATCGAGATCCAGGGTGACCAGACGCGGCACGGGCAGGTCGGCGATCAGCGCCTCGCGGCCGATCCACGGTTCGAGCAGGGCCTCGGCCTTGTCCTTGGTCAAGGCGCGGGCCTCGGTCACGCCTTTGACGCCCGACAGGGCCTCGGCCGCGCGCGCGGCGGCGCTGTCGGGCGTCTCGTTCGACCGGGGCCGGACCACGACGGTGGCCGAGCCGGTCAGTTGCGAGGTCCAGCCGGTGGCGGCTCGGGTCGAGGCCAGGGCGGCCAGGGCGGTCAGGCAGGCGAGAAAGCACAGCACCGCGACCACGAACACCAGCGAGCCGTCACGGGCGTCGCGGGGTGGCAGTAGCGGACCCGGCTTCCAGCGGGCGACGGTGAAGGCCTGGCTCATGCCTCGTCCTCCTCGTCGTAGGGCTCGTCACCATAGTCGTCTTCGCCGTCGGCCTCGGCCTCGCCGAAATCGACCAGCCTGCCGTTTTCCAGATGCAGGGTAGGGCGGTTGGCACGGGCGACCAGATCCTCGTCGTGGGTGGCGATCAGCACCGTGGTGCCCAGGCGGTTCAGCTCCACGAACAGCCGCAGCAGGCGCAGCGACATGGCCGGATCAACATTGCCGGTCGGCTCGTCGGCCAGAAGCACGTCGGGCCGGTCGACCACGGCGCGGGCGATGGCCAGCCGCTGCTTCTCGCCGCCCGACAGAGTGGCGGGAAGAGCGTGCATGCGTTCGCCCAGCCCCACCCAATGCAGCAGCTCGGCCACGTCGTCGCGATAGGTGGCCGGCTTGCGGCCCGAAATGCGCAGCGGCAAGGCCGCGTTGTCGAACACTGACAGGTGCTCCAGCAGCCGGAATTCTTGAAACACCACGCCGATGCGCCGGCGCAGGAACGGCAGGTCCTCGCCCTTCACCAGGCTCACGTCGCGGCCGAACAACTGCACGCGACCCCGTGACGCACGGTGAGCCAGATAGATCAGCTTGAGCAACGAACTCTTGCCCGAGCCAGACGGGCCGGTGAGGAAATGGAAAGACCCTGGGTATAAGGAAAAGGCGAGGTCGCTCAGGGTTTCAGGCCCTCGTCCATACCGCATCGAGACGCCCTCGAAGCGGACGACGGGGACGGAGCCATCGTCCGGATCTTCGTCGATGCGCAAGGGTGTGTCGCTGGGGCTTGTGGACATGGCTGGCAAAATCGGCGACCTCGTGAGGTAGGAGCGGGGAGCGTCCGATTCGCGGCCATGATACTGACCTGTCCAGAGTGCGCCAGCCGCTATTTCGTCGATGACTCAAAGGTTGGCGCGGCTGGCCGTGTCGTGCGTTGCGCGTCCTGCGGCGCCCGTTGGACGGCCCGCAACGAAGACGCCCTTGACCTGTTCGACGAACCCTCGGCGGCCGACCTGGCGGCTGATCCCGCCATGGCCGCGCTGGATGGCCCGACCAACCCGGTCGATGATCCCGACGCCCCCGTCAGCGCTCTTCCCGGCGAGGAACTGCCCAAGGTGTTCCGGGCCCGCGCCGACGCCGAGCGGCGGCTGAAGGAAGCCAAGACCACCGGCGTCATCTGGGGCGGCATGGTCGCGGTGATGGTGATCATTCTTGTGGGCGCCGGCGTCTTCCGCCTGAACGTCGCCCACCTGTGGCCCAGCACGGCCGGGGCCTATGCCAGCGTCGGCCTGCCGGTGAACCCGGCCGGACTGGTGAACGAGAACATCAAGGCCGAGCCCTCGCTGGAAGACGGCCACCCCGCCGTGACCATCACCGGCATCATGCGCAACA
>JACMOF010000370.1 GCA_014378155.1 Caulobacter sp.
AACCGAAAGTTCGCGGGCGTCGAGGCCGCCTAGAGCATTTTTCGAGCGAAGTGGTTCCGGTTCGCGTGAAGAAAAATGCGTCAAAACAGAAGATTAGAGCTCATGGCCTGACGCAGTCAGGTCGGGAAATGCTCTAGCGGCGCGGCTTCCAGGCCAGGATGTCCGCGCTGCGCGCCACGCCCGCCCGCGCGCAGCCTCCGTTCAGCGCGCAAGCTCCACAGCGCGGCGCGTGCTGGGCGCATAGCAGCTGTCCCAGCCCCTTCATCAACCAGTGCAGCTCGTACAGGTCCTCGGGGGTCCAGCGATCTGGCACGAGATCCATCAGCGCGCGATAGGCGTGGGCGGTGTCATAACTGGCGGGGATCAGCCCATAGCGGCTAGCCACGCGGTGCACGTGGGTGTCGATCACCAGGGCCCGCATGTTGAGCGGGCTGAAGTTCAAAACCGAGGCGGCGACCTTGACGCCCACCCCCGGCAGGCCCTGCAGCCACCAGCGGGCGCTGTCGAGCTCCAGTTCGCTGAGATGATCCAGCGACAGCTTCCAGCCGCTGCGCACCTGGATCAGGCGCAGGGCGTGTGGCAGATGACGCGCCTTGTCCTCGGGGTAGGTGACGTCCTTGATCAGCTCAAGCACGACGCCGTCGGGCGCCTCGACCAAGTCTTCCCAGGTCGCGAAGCGGTCCCTCAGACGGTGATAGGCGGCCCAGGACACGGCATCGGGGCTGCGCCCGCCAATCATCGACCGCACCAGTTGCGACACCGGATCGAGCCGTTTCGTCGGCCGCTGGGGGCCGAAGGTTTTCAGCAAACCGTCGCGCAGGGTTTCGAGCGGCGAGGTCGCGAGATCGAGGGAAAGCTGCATGCTGATTCTCGTTCGGAACAGAACAAGAACATAGTGTCTCTTGGCGGGTTTGTCGAGTTATCCCCAGGCTCAACGCCGAGGGCGGCCCCACAGCGCCGTGACTCGGCGGCGCAGGCGTTGAATGGCCACCTGCACCGGCGTGGGGGCCGGAGCGAGCTCGGGGCGTTCCTCGGCCGGAAGCTCCACGCCGGCGAAGCGGGCGATCAGGTCGCGCAGTTCCGGCTCCTGCACCGCCAGGGCGGCCTCTACGGGGCTCATCCATTTCAGGGTGCGCTGGCCTTTTTCCGGCCAGGTCGCGTGCTCGCCTGTGACCTCGAGCGGAAAGACATCGACCGTCACCGCGCGGGCCACACCGCTCTTCAGGCGCTTGAGATAGGGATAGTCGCCGACGGATTGCTCGACGATGCAACCGTCTAGGCCGGCTTCCTCATAGGCCTCCTGGGCGGCCGCCTGGTGATCGAGCTTGCCCTTCATCGGCCAGCCCTTGGGGATCACCCAGCGGCGGGTCTCGCGGGATGACACCAGCAGGATCTCAAGTCCGGCGGCCGAGGCGCGCCAGGGCAGGGCGGCCACCTGGCGGCGTCGCTGTCCGGACTTGCCCCCGCCTTGCTTGCTCTCCGCCTGATTGGTCACTTCATCCAGAACCCTAGGTAAGACGACGCCGCCGCGACCAAGCCGGCTGCGGGCAAAGTGACGATCCAGGTGATCACGATGCTCTTGGCCGCGCCCAACGGACGGTCGAAACCCAGCGCGAGGCGCCGAGATCGACAATAGCGCCCCTGATCGTCTGAGTCGTCGAGACCGGAACGTCAAATATGGGTCACCAAGAACAAAGTAATCGCTCCACCGGTCTCCGCGCAGAAAGTTCTGCATCGGCGTGAGGTGGGCGATCCTGCTGCCCATGGTGTGAACGAGGCGCCAGTCTACGAAGAAGCTCCCCGCAGACAAAACCGTCTGGAGAACCGCACCCAGACGATAGTCGATTGAGTAGAGGGGGTCGTGCGGACCGTGATCAAGTCAAGGCTCAGGGCGGTGGCGAGCGAGCCTGATCGGCCTCGCCGCGACACAACGCCTCAATGGTGAAGTTTAGGCCGGGTTCACCACGTCCGACCGCGCGATTTTAACCCTATTTCGCGACGATGCTTCGCGAATGGGGAGCGAAGTCGATGGGGTGTCACGTCGAAACCTTGGTGATCGGGGCCGGTCCGGCCGGCCTGACCGCCGCCTACGTCCTGGCCAAGGCGGGCCGCGAGGTCACCGTCCTGGAGATGGATGACCAGGTCGGCGGCGCAAGCCGCACGATCGTCCACGACGGTTTTCGCATTGATCTGAGCGGGGAGGCCTTCGACTCCGCCTCGCCGCGAGTGACTGACCTGTGGTCCAGCATGCTGCCGGGCGGCTTCGTCGAACAGCCTCGGACTTCGCGACTCTATCATCGCGACCGCTTCTACGCCTATCCGCTGAAGACGCTGGAGGCCCTGGCCCACCTGGGGCTCCGCCGTGGCGCGGCGTGCCTGGCCTCACTGGGCCTGGCCAGGATCCGCCCAATCAAAGCGCCCAAGACGTTCCGCGACGAGGTTCGAAACCGCTTTGGCGAAAAACTGTCCTCGACGCTGTTCAAACCGTACGCCGAGAAGGTGTCGGGCCTGGCCTGCGACCAGATGCCGCTCGGCTGGACAGGCGGGACCCGGCCGTTGGCCAGCTTTCGCTACCCCCGTGACGGCGCCGGCGCCGTCTGGCAGGCCGCCGCGAGCCAGATCGTGGCCTCGGGCGGCAAGGTTCGCCTGGGGCGGAAGGTCGAGGACCTTCGCTTCGACACACCCAGCAAGCTATGGACGGCGACGGTCCGACGCGCCGATGGCGCCCACGAGATCCACACCGCCGACCATGTCGTCTCGACCGCGCCATTGCGCGACCTGATGAATACTTTGCGTGCGACGCCGATCAGCCTGTTCCATGCTGGCGAGCTGATGTACCGCGACCAGATCACCGTTGCCTTGGTGGGCCCAACCCGCACGCCGCTGCGCGAGACCGCGATCGAGGTCCACGACGCCGGGGTCAAGGTCGGTCGCGTTCAGAACTACAGCGCCTGGTCGCCGGCCATGGCGCCCGAGGGTGACGCCAGCTGCCTTGGCCTCGAATATTACTGCTTTGAAGGCGACGACCTGTGGACCGCCAGCGATGAGGC
>JACMOF010000041.1 GCA_014378155.1 Caulobacter sp.
CGCTCCGCGCCGTCCTTGACATCGTCAGACGCCAGAGGTCCGATCCACCAAGGCTTTAAGGCGTGGCCGCATCAGGGGCGGATGCGGGCAGTCGCCGGAAGCAGACATTCCGAAAGTCAGCGAAGGGTGGGAAGCGGACATCAGCCCTCAAGCGAAAGCCAGTGGGCACGCTTCTGGGTCGTTTTGAGCACAGCTCTGACGCTTACGCTTCGGCCGATGCTGGCGAGTGCGCGAAGAGGGTCGGAACAGCCCGCTTGCGAGCTGTCTCGGCTGGCTCAATACAAATCGGCGCGCAACACCTGTCCAACTGCTGGCGCGGGCCACAAACACAAGGGCCGCAAGTTCAACAGCAAGCGCGAAATCGACTGCCGCCGCCAACGGAATGAGTTCGGGCGCCACGACCGCGAAACCAGCAAGCATCAATGCCGCGACCACATACGCAGCCACGGCAATCGGACCCCGATTTAGGCTTTCCGCAGGCCTCTCCACCAAGGCCTTGTAAAGCGCATCGCCAAGCCACGTGCCCCTGCCGGACAGCACAAGGCCGAATGTCATCGCGAAAAGTAGGGTCAGGATGATCATGGTCGAGCTCCCTAAGCAGCAGGTGGTGATGAAGCTTTGCGTTGCAAGGGAGGCGTATTCCATTCCTAGCATTGACCATTGACGCCCGTCGCCGTGCCTTCAACCGGCTGAAGCGCGAAATGGCAACCTGTTTGGCGGCAGCCAAAGCGGCCTCATTCGAAGGTCCGCTCAGGGTCGGAAGCAGACCCCACGTTATCCCCCTACCCCTCGATCACATGCGGCACGAACCGGGCCAGATTCTTGGTCACCACGCTGTCGTCCTCGCGGATGCCCATGCCCGCCGGCTCGGCCCCTACGATCCACGCCCCGACCACCGGGCGCTTGCCGTCGAACTCCGGCGGCGGATGGTAGGCCTGAACGATCGCGCCCTCCTCGCCATAGCCCTGGTCGAGCACCGGCTCGTCGCCCGCGCCGACCACCTCGACATTGGCCCCCTCGCGCGAGAACAGCGGCTTGCGCACGAAGGTCGAGCCTAGCGCCGACGCAGCGGCGTCGCCCTCGAAATAGGCCTCCAGCAGGTTCGGGTGGCCCTGATGGCGCTCCCATAGCAGCGGCAGTATGCCCTTGTTGGACAGGATGGCCTTCCATGGCGGCTCCAGCCAGCGCACGTCGGCGCTGACCAGGTGGGCGGCATAGGGCTCGCGCAGCATGTGCTCCCACGGATACAGCTTGAACGCCGCCTGCAGCACGAAGCCTTCGCGATCGACGAACTGGCCCTCTTCGTTGAGGCCGATGGCGTTCATGGCCACGAACTTGGGGTCGAGACCCGCCTGGATGGCCAGGTCCTCCAGGAACCGCACGGTCTGGCGATCCTCGACGGCCTCGGCGTCGCTGGCGAAGTGGACGAAGCCGCCGGTCGGGAACAGGGTCTTGAACCGGTCGCGCAGGGCCTCGAACAGGCTGTTGAACTGGTCGGCGTTGGCGGGGAGCGTCCCATTTGCGATCAGCTCCTCCAGCCACAGCCACTGGAAGGTGGCGGCTTCGAAGACGCTGGTCGGCGTGTCAGCGTTGTATTCGTAGAGCTTGGGTTTGCTGAGCCCGTCATAGCCGAAGTCGAACCGGCCATAGAGCGACGGCTGCTTGGCGCGCCAGGCGCCGGCCACGAAGTCGCGATGCGCGGCCGGGATGGCCAGCTTCTCCATCAGCGCCTGGCTGCCGACCACCTCATCGACGAGGTCCAGGCACAGGTCGTGGAGCTCGGCGGCGGCCGGCTCCAGGTCGTCTTCCACCTGCTTCAGGGTGAAGGCGTAGGCCACGCTCTCGTCCCAATAGGCCTGGCCATCGGTGTGGTGATAGACGAAGCCCACGGCCTCGGCCTTGGCCTGCCAGTCGGGACGGGGCGTCAGCTTGAGGCGGCGCACCGGCTACGCCTAGGCCTCGCCGTCCGGCTTCTGCTCGATCTGCAGGGTCGGCTTGGCCGGGGCCAGGCGGGCCAGCACGTCGTCGGCCGAGGACTGGCCGGGCATGATGCCGGCCAGGCGCAGCTTTTCGTCCAGATCGGCGCCGGTGCGGCGGTCTTCCAGTTCGCCGGCCGCCTTGATGCGCTCGCCGCGGATCATCTGGCGTTCCTTGATGCGCGCCAGGCTGTCGGCGGCCGAGCCCAGCGACGAGCCGGCGCCCGCGCCGCGCGCGGCGACCGAGGCCTGGGCCTTCTGGACGCTTTCATTGACCTTCACGACCTCGACCTCGCGACGCAGGGTCTCGATGCGGCGGTCGGTGGCGCTGATGGCGGTATGCAGCTGATCTTCGGCCGCTCGCATCTCGCCAATCTGCGGCGCCTTAAGGGCGATGTCCGACTCCAGGTCGGCGATGCGCTGGGCCACCTGGCGAGCCAGGTCCATGTCGCCCTTGGTGACGGCGGCGCGGGCCGAGCCCTCGTATTTGGTGACCTGGTCGCTGAAGCCGGCGACTTCCTTTTCCAGGATGCGGCGACGGGCCACCAGGCTGGCCATGTCGTCGCGGGCCTTGCCCTGGGCGGTGTCGGCGTCGCGGATTTCCTGGTCGAGAATGCGCAGGGCGTTGGCGTCGACGACGGCCGAGGTGGCTTCGTGCGCGCCGGCCCGACCCAGGGTGAACAGTTTGTTCCAGATGGACATGGGAGTCTCCGTAGGGTCGTGAATTAAGCGGCGACGGGAGTGAAGGAGTTGCGCAGGTCGGACGCGGCGTCGATGGCGTTCTCGGCCAGGGTCCGCAGCTCGATCAGGATTTCCTCGACCGGCGAGGTGGTCGAGATTTCGCCGAACAGTTCGTAGAAATCGCGCTCGCCGACCGTGCTGATGCCGAAGTTCGACAGCGGCACCAGCTTCTGGGCCTTGAGCAGGAATTCGTTGAAGGCGTGACGGTCGGCTTGCTCGTCGACCGGCCATAGCAGGGTGGAGGCGGCGATCTGCTGGTCGCTGACGCTGATGAAGATTTCCAGGTCGCCCTGCCAGTGCATGGTGGCCAGCAGGATCGGTTCGGCGCCTTCCAGCACCCGTACGGTCAACTCGTCGGCGCCGCGACCGGGCGCGTCATCGAGCGCGGCCTTCAGGGTGCGGACAGTCCAGGCGGTCTGGCTCATGGGGGCGTGGTCCTCGTCTTCGTTCGGTCTGGGGCCTGCTTAGGCGGCTTCATACTAGATGGGCGAGCGAACGCCAGTCGTCGAGAGCGCGATCTTACGGTCTTGGATGACAAGTTGGTAATGGCGCGGCCCCTTTTGCGCTCCCCTCTTTTTTGACCGGGGCAGGCGCCGTACATGTGGACGGAGTTTCGCATCGGGTCGCCTTCATGTTCGGTAAGCTCTTCGGCCGCAAGGACACCGCCCCCGTCTCGGCCCTGCCGGCGATCCGCAACGTCACGCTGGGGCGGACCGTCTGGCTCGACACCCTGGCCTGGCGCCGGCTGGGCGATGATTTGAAGTTCACCCTCGACACCGACACCCTGGAAATCACCGCCCAGGGCCTGATCGAGCTGCGCGAGGGCGGCTTTGTCCACCGGTTCTATACGGACGACAACGTGATGTTCCAGGCTGTCACCGACGACCGCGAGGGCCAGCGGGTCACCGACATCACCGTGTTCATTCCGTGGGACAGCGCCTATCCGGGCGGCAAGGCCGACGAAGAGGCTTGGGCCAAGCGGCTGCGGGCCCGCACCTTCACGGGTCCCGGCCTGCCGGAATACCGCCGCGACTGGTTCGGCGACGAGGCCGAGAGCCAGGAGCCGGTGGCCTTCTGGGAAGACGTCCATGACGACCGCGACGGGATCCCCGACCGGCGGATCTTCCAGACCAGCATGCTGTTCTCCCGCGATTTGCCGGGCGACGGCCGCGAGCTTCTGCTAGCCATCCAGCAGGAGAACGAGAACGAAGACACCCGCCAGCGCGAGGTCTCGTTCGAGATCATGATCGGCGTGGCCCTGGGCGTCGGCGAGTTCCGGGCCTAGGCGGCAAACCAGTTTCGAGGGGAATGAACATGAGCGACCTGCACGGATTTGGCGGCAACGCCCTGGCGTTCCTACTGGCCTTCGTGGTCGCCGGCCTGTTCACCTTGGCCTTCAAGCTGATCTACCAGTGGGTTACGCCCTATGACGAGGCCAAGCTGATCCGCGAGGGCAATGTCGCTGCGGCCCTGGCCCTGGGCGGCGCCCTGGTCGGCTATGTGCTGCCCCTGGCCTCGGCGCTCAGCAACACCGTGTCGCTGGTCGAGTTCTGCGCCTGGGCGGCCCTGGCCGGCGTGATCCAGGTCGCCGCCTTCAGCCTGGTGCGCGTCGTGGCGATGAAGGACGTCGCCGCCCGCATCGAACGGGGCGAGATCGCCGCCGGCGTCTATCTGATGAGCATCTCCCTGGCGGTTGGCCTGCTCAACGCCGCCTGCATGACGGCCTGAGGCTTTCCATGACCGATCACCCGCAACCCCGCCGCCGCCTCCGCTCGGGCAGCCTGGCCCTGACCGGCCTGATGGCCGGCACGGCGATGTCGATCAGCGCCTGCGACGGCTCGCCCGCCGCAACCCAGTGGGGCGACCCACCGGCCGCGACGCAAGAGGTCGACGCCAAGACCTTCGCCTCCCTCGCCGACTGCAAGGCCGACGGCGCCATGACCGCCCAGCAGTGCGACACCGCCTATGCCCAGGCCCAGAAGGACAGCGCCACCAACGCCCCCAAGTTTGGCGACCAGCAGAGCTGCGAAGAGCGCTACGGCGTGTCCCAGTGCGTGCCACGCAGTGACAACAACGGCGGCGGCAGCTTCTTCACCCCGCTGCTGACCGGTTTCATCGTCGGCCAGGCGCTCAGCAACATGGGCGGCGGGTTTTACGGCGCGCCGATGTATCGCGACCGGGGCGGCACCTATTACGGCGGCTCGGGCGCCCCGCTGTCGCGCGACTATGTCACCGGCCGCACCCGCGTCCGCGCCGACAGCTTCGACGCTCCCGCCATGAAGGCCCCGACCCGCGTCCAGAGCCGCAGCTCGGTGATCTCCCGCGGGGGCTTCGGCGGCGGCGGGCGCTCGTACGGGGGGTAATACACCGCTCATCCCGGCGACTGCCGGGATGAGCGGATTTAAACGCCCGCTCAATGCGTCTCGTAAGCCGTCTTGCCACCGCTGATCGCGAAGGCTTCCTCGGGCGACAGCACCAGCTTCTTGCGACCGACCAGGGCGAAATAGACGATGCCGACCGCAAACCAGATCGCCACGCCCAGCATGCCTGCGCGATAGATCGGGTCCTTCAACTGGTAGAAGATCGTCACCAGCGAGATCACCACCGTCAGGCCCGCGCCGAGCACGCCGAACTTGCTCTTGTAGGGCCGCGCCATGTCGGGGAACTTGCGGCGCAGCAGGATGAACGATGCGCCCTGCGCCACATAGGACAGCATGGCCCCAAACACCGCCATGTTCAGCAGGGTGCCGCCGATCACAGCCGCGCCCTTCTCGGCCCCCAGCATGAACCACACCGCCAGCATCACCAGCAGGCCGGCCGCCGAGCCGGTCAGCAAGGCGACGTCGGGCGTCTTGCGCGTGCCGCTGGTCACCGACAGGCCGCGCGGGAAGTAGCCGGCGCGCGACAGCGAATAGATCTGCCGCCCATAGGCGAAGATGATGGCGTGGAAGCTGGCGATCAGCCCCGCCACCGACACGGCCGCCAGGACCTTGGCCAAGCCCCCGCCATAGATCGTGCGGAAACCTTCCAGGATCGGCTC
>JACMOF010000371.1 GCA_014378155.1 Caulobacter sp.
GCCTCGGCGGGCCGTTCGCGGAGCGCTCCAGCGCTCTGCCAATCTCCACCAAGGTCTCGCCGCGCTTCCAGCGCGCCCAGAACTCCCGACGCTGCCCATCCCCGTCAACTGAACCCGACGACCCATCCCAACCTCGCCTCAACCGCTACGATCCATAGCCGTTGCGATGACCGGTTGAGACCGCCCCCTGCTTCAACCACCAACGCAGCGGGCGAAGACGGGGACACGCACTCACGGCCAAGCCACTGCAACCCGGCCAAGGCCGGGGCATGAGTGCATGTCCCCAGCTGCGCGCGCCCAAGCCCCTCGCGCCCTAAGCCGAGATCGCGTGAAGCTCCGCCGCATGAGCTCGCAGCCAGGCCCGGTGGGGGGCCGGATCGCCGGCCAGTTGACCGCACAGGGCCCAGAACCGGGGCCCGTGATTGGCTTCAATCAGGTGAGCGCATTCATGGGCGACGACGTAATCGGCCACGTCGAACGGCGCTAGCACCAGCCGCCAGCTATAGCGGATCGCGGCCGGATGTCCGGGCCGGGCCGGGCGGCAGGAGCCCCAGCGGGCCTTGGGATCGGCGATGACCACCGAGGGCATGGGGCGATTGAGGGCGGCGGCGTGATGGGCGGTGCGTTCGGTCAGCCGGGTCAGGGCCTCGCGCTTGGCCAAGCGGAGAATGCGCAGCGACCATGTGCTGTCGTCAGGGGCGATCAGGGCGTCGTCGGTCATTTTCGGCCGGCCAGAGCCGACCTCAAGTCGGTAGGGCCGGTCCAATAGGCGCAACACGCCGCCCGGCGCGATCACCTGGCGGGTGGGCAGGGCGGCCAGCTGGCCGGCGATCCACTCGGCCTTCTCGTGGGCGAAGGCCACGGCCTCGGTCAGGCGGCGCGGGGTGGGAGCCAGGGCCACTACCTCGGACTTGGCGCGATCGACCCGCAGCGACACCCGCCGGGCCCGGCCATCAACCTTAAGCCGCACCGCGCAGCCGCGCACGTCCAGCCGGTCACCGTCGGCATAGCGCTGCGGGCGGAAGAGATTCATGTCCTCTAGATCGCCCGTCGCGGTGCGTCACGCAAGGCTGCCGACAAGCTGGGACTACCCATTGGGAAGCGCCAAGCGCACTCGAATCCGTCTTCCCGGCGAATACCGGAACCCAGATTCATCCAGAGCGGCTCGTGGGTTTCATCTGGGCCCCGGCCTTCGCCGGGAAGCCGGGGGAGGGGCGGCGCCGGAGACAAAGACGCCTCAAATGTTGAAATTCGGGTCGCTCTTGCGGATGAAGTCGCGGACGCGGGGATAGATTTCCTCGCGGAACCGCCGGCCGTTGAACACGCCGTAATGGCCGACATTGGGCTGGACGTAGTCTTCCTTTTGATCGTCCGACAGCCCCGAGCACAGGCCGTGGGCCGCTTGGGTCTGACCGATGCCGGAAATGTCGTCGTTCTCGCCCTCGACGGTCATCAGGCCGATGTCGGTGATCGCCTCGGGCTTCACCAAGCGGCCGCGATGCATCAGCTCGCCCTTGGGCAGCAGGTGCTGCTGGAAGACGATGTCGATGGTCTGCAGGTAGAATTCCTCGGTCAGGTCCAGCACCGACAGATATTCGTCATAGAATTCCAGGTGCTTGTCGGCGCTGTCGCCGTCGCCCTTCACCAGGTCCTGGAAATAGCGCTGGTGGGCTTCCTGGTGCTTGGCCTTATTCATGCTCATGAAGCTGGCCAGCTGTACGAAGCCCGGATAGACGCGCCGGCCCATGCCCGGATAGGGCGGCGGCACGGTGTAGATCATGTTGGACTGGAACCAGGCGAAGGGCTTTTCCTCGGCGAGATTGTTCGTCACCGTGGGAGAGAGTCGCGCGTCGATCGGCGAGCCCATGAAGGTCATGCTGGCCGGGCGCGAAGGGTCGTTGTCCTCGGCCATCAGGGCCGCGGCGGCCAGGACGGCTGGACCGGGCTGGCAGACGGCCACCACATTGGGGCGCGGACCCAGCACCGCCAGCATCTGGCGGATGTGGTCGATATAGTCGTGGAAGTCGAACCTGCCCTCGAGCACCGAGACCTCGCGGGCGTTGATCCAGTCGACGACGAATACCGCGTGGTCGGGCAGGAAAGCCTCGACCGTACCCCGCAACAGGGTCGCGTAGTGACCGGAGAGGGGCGCGACGATCAGCACGGCGGGATCGAGGCTGAACTTGCCGGCCCGGCGCATGTCGGACATGTCGCGGTCGAACTGGATCAGCCGCGCCCAGGGGCTCTCCCAGACCACGGTGGGCCGCACCCGCACATCGACCTGGCCGACCTTGATGCTGTCGATGTTCCAGGCCGGCTTGCCATAGCGACGGGTGACGTTGGAAAACAGGTCGGCGCCGGCGTGGAGACGCCGGCCGACATCGCTGTTCGCCGCCGGGTTCAGCGGCGAGCCCCAGAAATCGCGGGCGGCGCGAGCCGCCATACGGAGGGGCGTGGAGGCGTAAAAATTTGCCTCGTGCAGGGCGTACAGCATGGCGCATCCAATATGTTGCAACGCAACATAACACGCCGCACCCTAAGAAAGTACAGCCTTCCGGTAGCGCTGCAGGGCCGCGACGTTTTATCTGCCCGCCATGGCGTCCTTGATCTGCCGGGCGATCTCCTCGGGGGGCAGGCCATAGGCCAGCGGCTTGACGAAGCGGCCCTTGGGATCGACCAGATAAATCACCGTCGTGTGATCGACCGTGTAGTCCGGCCCGTCGCCGACCTTCTTGGAATAGACGCGGTAGGCCTTGGCGGCGGCGGCGGTCTGCTCCGGCGTGCCGGTTAGGCCCAGGGTGTTCCTGGGCAGGTAGTCGGCCGACAGATAGGCCTTCATCTGCTGGGGTGTGTCGCGCGCCGGGTCCACCGAGACGAAGACGATCCTCAGGTCCTTGGCCTTGGGACCCAACTGGTCGCTGGCCGTCGCCAGGGCCTGCAGCGTGCCGGGGCAGACGTCGGGGCAGTAGGTAAAGCCGAAGAACACCGCGTTCCACTGGCCGTTCAGCACCTTCTCGGTGACCGGTTGGCCGTCTTGGTCGACCAATTGGAACGGGCCGCCGATCAGCGCCGGTTGGGGCTGGCGCTTGAACATCCCGGCGCCGACGATCAGCGTTCCGGCGATCAGGACAGCGGCCATGGCGGCCAGAATGGCGACTACGCGATGACGCGGCATCGGCTCTCGAACCTTTCGTTCTCGCCAGACGGGAAAGTCTGGCCCTATGGTGCGACATGGCAGACGCTTCGTTCAGGAACGCGCCGCACAGTTCGCCTCGGACGGGGCTCGATAGGCCCGACGGGGAGACGGCGCAAGACGAGGACTGGTCCTGGGCGGGACCGGGGCTGCGTCGTGGGCGCCTGAGGGTTCGCACCCTGATCGCCCAACGCTGGCTGATGGTGGCGGGCCAGACGATCGCCGTGTTGGTGGCGGGGCCGGGTCTGGACCTGAAGATTCCCTACACCCTGTGCTTCTCGCTGATCGCCTTGTCGGCCTGGCTTAACGTGCTGATCGGCTTGGCGTTCGGGGGGCAACGGATGGCCCGCGAGGGCGAGGCGACGGCCCAGATCGCCTTCGACATCCTGCAACTGGCCGGCATGCTCTATCTGACCGGCGGGATCATCAATCCATTCTCCCTGCTGCTGATCGCCCCCGTGACCCTGGCGGCCGCCACCCTGCCGGCCCGGTTCGCCGCGGCGATGGGGGCGCTGGCGGTGGCGGCCTGTCTGGTGCTGGCCGTCGTCCATCTGCCCCTGCCCTATCGTTCGGCAGCGGGTCCCGGCCCCATGCCCGGCATGCTGACCATGATGACCATAGTGCTGTCGCGGGTGCTCGGCATCGCCCTGACCGGCGCCTATGCCTGGCAGGCGGCGACGGAATCAGCGCGGATGGAACTGGCGCTCAATGTCACCGAGACGGTGTTGGCCCGCGAGCAGCGGCTGTCGGCCCTGGGCGCCCTGGCCGCCGCCGCCGCCCACGAGCTCGGCACGCCGCTAGCCACCATCTCGGTCGTCGCCCGCGAGATGGTCCGCAACGCCCCCGACGAGCAGACCCGCGAGGACGCCGAGCTGATGATCGGCCAGGCCGCCCGCTGCCGCGAAATCCTGCAGCGCCTGACCGAGATGCCCGAGGCCAAGGACGCCGTGCACGAGCGGATGAGCCTGGTCCAGTTGGTCCAAGAGACCATCGAGCCGCACATGATCCACGGCGTCCGCGTCGAGGCCGTGGTCAATGGCCCGTCCGGCGAGGCGGCGCCCGACATTTGGCGGCGGGCCGAGGTGATCCATGCCCTGACCTCGATCGTCGAGAACGCCGTCGACTTCGCCCGCGCGGAGGTGATCGTCATCGCGCGTTTCGACGCCCGCGCCGTGGTCATCGAGGTGCGTGACGACGGTCCCGGCTTCTCGCCCGAGGTGCTGGCCAAGCTGGGCGAACCCTATGTGACCTCGCGCCCCGGAGCGGAGGGCTCGCGCACCGGCCATATCGGCATGGGACTGGGCTTCTTCATCGCCAAGACCCTGCTGGAACGAACCGGCGCCACCGTGGATTTCAGGAATGGACGACGTGGCGGCGCGGTGGTGGCGGCGCGCTGGCCGCGATCGGCGCTGGAAGCGCCGGGCTTCGTGGGCGTATGAGCATGAAACGCTTGCGGTCCAATGGAATCGGGCGACATGATGACCCCCGGGGGTTCAGGTTAAGTATTGGCGCGGGGAGGCGCTGAGTTCATGGCGGATATCGTAGAACTGGTTGCGGCCTTGCCGGACAAGTCCCTGCTCCTGCTCGACGACGACGCGCCTCTCCGGACGCGTTTAGGCCGGGCGCTGGAGCAACGCGGATTTTCGGTGACACTCTGTGCTTCGGTCGCCGAAGCCATGAGTTCTCTACGAAGTCATGCTCCCGCCCACGCGGTTCTCGACATGCGTCTTGAGGACGGCACCGGTTTGAAAGTCGTGGAAGCCGTGCGCGATGCGCGCCCCGACGCCAAGGTCA
The DNA here is from genome assembly GCA_014378155.1 of Caulobacter sp. Classification (GTDB taxonomy): domain Bacteria; phylum Pseudomonadota; class Alphaproteobacteria; order Caulobacterales; family Caulobacteraceae; genus Caulobacter. The sequence goes on from JACMOF010000371.1 coordinate 4,988, forward strand.
TCATGCTGACGGGCTATGGCAACATCGCAACCGCCGTGGCGGCGGTGAAGGCCGGGGTGATCGACTACCTCTCCAAGCCCGCCGACGCCGACGACGTGGCCCGCGCCCTGCTGGCCGCCAAGGGCGACGCCCCAACCCCGCCGGAAAACCCGATGAGCGCCGACCGCGTCCGTTGGGAGCACATCCAGCGCGTCTACGAGATGTGCGGCCACAATGTCTCCGAGACCGCCCGCCGCCTCAACATGCACCGCCGGACTTTACAGCGCATCCTGGCCAAGCGCGCGCCGCGGTGACTGCTGATGGGGACATGCGCACCCGCATGTCCCCAATAGTATGGCTCACATCGCCGAAATGCCGCCGCCGACCTTGATCTCCGCGCCGGTCATGAACTTGCTCTCGTCGCTCGCCAAATAGAGCACGGCGTTGGCGATATCCAGCGGCTCGCCGATGCGGCCCAGCGGCACCTGCCGCGCCAGCTTGGCATGGGCCTCCTCCTTGCCGAACCGCGCTGTGAAGCCATCCAGGATCGGCGTGTCGATGAAGGTCGGGTGGATCGAGTTGGATCGAATGTTCAGCCCCTGCTTGGCGCAGTAGAGGGCGATGTTCTTGCTGAGCAGCCAAACCGCCGCCTTGGAAGCGTTGTAGGCCGGCGAATTGCCGTTGGCGATCAGGCCGGCGATCGATGAGAGGTTGATGATCGAGCCCGGCTGGTGGGCCCGCATGTGGGTCAGGGCGTGCTTGGCGCCCAGGAACACCGAGTCGACATTGACCGACATCACCTTTTTCCAGAGCCCGAAATCAAGGCTCTCGATGGGGCCATCGCCGCCGATGCCGGCGTTGTTGACCAGCACCGACAGGCCACCCATCGCCTCGGCCGCCTGTGCCAGAACCCCGATCCACTGGTCTTCCTGGGTGACGTCCAGCTCATAGGCGAAGGCCGTGCCCGCGCCGTGGGCGGCGTTCAGCTCGTCGGCCACGGCCTGGACGCCGGAGAAATTGATGTCGGCCACGGCGACCTTGGCCCCGTGCTCGGCCAGGAGCCGCGCCGCCGCCGCGCCCAGGCCTTGGGCGCCGCCCGTGATGAAGGCCTTCTTGCCAGCGACCCGGCCCATGCTCTGCGCCATTCGGCGTCCTCCCAATTATAATTCAAACGATAGTTTGAACCGGATGGGCGGCTGGAGGAAGGGGGAAACGCAAGTCCTCCCCTGTGAGGCAGGTGTCGGCGCAGCCGACGGAGGGGGAAGCGATTGGCAGGCCGCAAGGCCCACGAGCTTCGATCCCAGAACTCCCCCACCGATCGCTTCGCGATCACCTCCCCCACAGAGGGAGGAACTCAGCCGGCGATCTCGTCCATGAACCGGGCCATCGTCACGTCCAGGTCGCTGACCCCGTCGGCGTCGTGGGTGGTGAGCACCACCTCGACCCGGTTGTAGACATTGAACCATTCGGGATGGTGGTCGAGCTTGTCGGCCAGCAGGGCCACGCGGGTCATGAAGCCGAAGGCGGCGTTGAAGTCCGCGAACCGGAAGGTCTTGCTGATCGCATCCTTGTCGGACACGGTGGCCCAGCCCTCCAGCTGGGCGAGGGCGGCGGGCGCGCCGATCTTGGCGGGGCGGGACATGGCGGCTCCTGCGGAAGGCTTTCCCCAGTCAGAACGCCAAACCGGTCGCCGCCGCAAGGTCTGCCAACGCCTGGTCTTCCGTAGCGACCTTGATCGCGGTCATGCCCAAGGCTGCCGCCGGCTTGCAGTTGACCCCCAGGTCGTCGAGATAGACGCAGTTTTCCGGCGCGACGCCGAGCGCCTCGCACATCATCTGGTAGATGCGCGGATCGGGCTTGCGCACCCCGACCTTCGAGCTTTCCAGCACCACCTCGAATTCAGCGATGATCCGCGCCACCGCCGCCGCCTTGTCGGCCGAGCCCGACATGCCCGCGCCATGGCCGGTGACCACGTTGTTGGTGATGCAGCCGACCCTGAAGCACGCCTTGCAGGTCTTCAGCGCCGCCACCACGCGTGGACGGATGTCGCCCGACAGCAGCGGCAACACCTCGGCGCCGGCCAGTGGGTGGCCCAGGCGCGCGGATTCTTCCAGGAACCGGGCGTCGAAGGCGGGGGCGTCGATTTCGGAACGCTCGAACAGCGCCCAGGCGTTGGTGTCGGGGTTGGTGGCGTTGACCCGGCGGATGAAGTTCTCGGGCAGGCCGCGCTGAGCCTCGAACCGCGCGAAGGCCTCGAAGGGCGACGTGGTGAACACGCCCCCGAAATCCCAGATCACCGCCTCGATCGCCATATCGTCCTCAAACAACTGTTTAATCGCACGCTAGGCCGGGAGAAATCTCATGGCAACGCTCGCGTCGCGGATGAAATCCTGAGCGCGCCCCTTACGCTTCTGATTTGTTAACTTTCTGGAGTTTCCGCATGTCGCGCCGCCTCGTCCTTTCGCTGTTGCTGCTCGCCGCGCCGGCTTTCGGCGCCGGCGTCGCGACGGCTCAGGACCGGCCGGGCCTCTACCTTGATCCCCAGCAATTGCCGCCCGACACGCGCTCGGGCGAATGCGTCACCCGCCGGGTCACCGGTCCGGGCGGCGCCTATCGTTGGGATCGGGTGGAATGCGAAGGCGACGGCGGTTGGAGCGATTTCGATCGTTGGGGGCATGGACGTCCGCTGAACGTCGAGAATCGGACGGAACGCGGGGGCCGCCACGGTTATGAATATCGGCCCGGGTGGGGATCCGGGCCGAACGATCGTCGCTACCGCGTGGCGGGCCGCGACGGCGACGGCTTCCTGGTCTGGCCAGGCAAGCAGCCATAGGAACACGATTTTTTGGCCCGAGGATTGCGTCCGGGGGGACTGGACGCATCAATTCGGGACGGGGGGACTACCATCATGCGATCGCCTAACGGGCCGCTCTTCAAGCGATATGAGATCATCGCCATCGTCGCTTTCGTGTTGGCGGCTGTCGCCGTCAGCAGCTTGAGGCTGGTCTACTAAGCCAGCTTTCGAGCGGGTTCGGAACACAAGGCCCCCGTCTGCGCGTTGTGGGCGGGTACCGGAGGTTCCCGCCCTGTCCACGCCGTCGATCACGTCCGCTCAAAACCCCGCCTGGCATCATAGGGCGGTGAAGCATTGGCGCGGCCTGCCGCCTGGCGCGCGGCGCGGCATGCTCGCCGCGACCCTGGTGTTCGCGGCCGTCATCGTCTTCCTGATCCTCTTCGATTGGAACTGGTTTCGAGGCCCGGTGGGCCGATTGGCTTCGGCCCAGCTGAACCGCGAAGTGGTCATCCAAGGCGACCTGCGGGTCCACCCTTGGTCGTTCTCGCCCAAGGTCGAGGCCTATGGCGTGCGCGTAGCCCAGCCCGATTGGGCGCCGAAGACAGGGGATCAGGCCGGGCGGCCCATGGCCAAGGTCGACCGCATCGCGGTGCAGATCAAGATCCTGCCCCTGCTGAAGGGCGAGGTGATCCTGCCGCTTCTGGCCGTCGATCGACCCGACGTGCGCCTGCTGCGCGAGGCCTCGGGCCGCGCCAACTGGGTGTTCGGCAATCCCAACGCCCCGAAAAAGCCGCTGAAGCTGCCGGCCATCCAGCACTTCATCATCAATGACGGCCAACTTCGCTACGAGGACAAGCAGCGCGACATCTTCTTCAACGGCATGGTCAGCTCCAACGAACAGGCGACTGGCGACGGGCGGGGCAAGTTCGTGCTGGAGGGCAAGGGCCAACTGAACCGCTCGCCGTTCACCGCCATGGTCACCGGCGGCCCGCTGCTCAACATCTCGCCGCGCAAGCCCTATCCGTTCGACGCCACGGTCGATGCGGGTCCGACTCATGTCACCGCCAAGGGTGACATCACCAAGCCCTTCGACCTGGGACGGTTCGAAACCCAGGTCAGCGTTTCGGGTCCGGACCTCAACCGGCTGTACGCGCTCACCGGCCTGACCCTGCCCAACACCCCGCCCTACAAGATCAGCGGCCACCTCAGCCGCAAGGATGAGCGCTTCGATTTCCAAAAGCTTGTCGGGCGCATCGGCGACAGCGACGTCTCGGGCGACCTGTTCGTGCTGATGGGCAAGGAACGCCCCTATCTCGAGGCTGACCTGCAGTCCAAGCGGCTGGACTTCGATGACCTGGGCAGCCTGGTCGGCGCCGCGCCGGCCACGGGCAGGGGCGAGACCGCCTCGGCCGGCCAGAAGGTCGAGGCCGGACAGCGCGACGCCACCCAACGCCTTCTGCCCGACGCCACCCTGCAAGTGGATCGCGTCAAGGCCATGGACGCCAAGGTCAAGTACCGCGCCCTGGCCGTGAACGCGCCCAACCTGCCGCTGAAGAAGGTTCGCCTGGACCTGACGCTGGACAA
>JACMOF010000372.1 GCA_014378155.1 Caulobacter sp.
GCTCCGAAGGCGGCGCCTGGACGTGGGTGGGCGTGGCGTGCTGGTGCTTGAACATCTTGTCGGTGATCTTGCTGGACCAGTTCTTCAGCTTGTCCATGAACACGAACACCACCGGGATGTAGAGCAGCGACAGGAAGGTCGAGGTGATCAGCCCGCCGATCACCGCGATGGCCATGGGCGCGCGGAACTCGACGTCGGCGCCAAAGCCGAACGCCACCGGCGCCATGCCTGCGGCCATCGCGACCGTGGTCATGATGATCGGCCGAGCCCGCTTGTGGGCCGCGTCGAGCAGGGCCTCGTGGCGGCTCATGCCGCCCTTCATGGCCATGATCGCGTACTCGACCAGCAGGATCGAGTTCTTGGCCGCGATGCCCATCAGCATCAGGATGCCGATCAGGGTCGACATCGAGAAGCTGCTCTTGGCCAGCACCAGCAGCAGGAAGGCGCCGCCGATGGCCAGGGGCAGAGCAGCCATGATGGTCACCGGATGGGCGAAGCTGCGGAACAGCAGCACAAGCACCACGTACATCAGCAGGATGCCGGTGATCAGGGCGGCCATGAAGCCGGTGACCATCTCCTGGATGAACTCGGCGTCGCCAGCCGCCACTTCCTTGACGCCGGTCGGCAGGGTCTTGACCGACGACAGGGCGTGAACGCGCTTGCTGGCCTCGCCGACCACGATGCCGTCGAGCTCGGCGGTGATCTCGGCCACCCGGGCCCGGTCCTGCCGCGAAATCTGCGACGGGCCGGCGCCGTAGCGGACGTCGGCCACGGCGTTCAGGGGCACCGAGCCGCCGTGGCTGGACGGCACCTTCAAGGTTTCCAGCACCGACATGTCTTGGCGGGCGTCGTCGGTCAGGCGCAGGCGAATCGGCACCTGGCGGTCGCCCAGATTATATTTGGGCAGCGACTGGTCGATGTCGCCGATGGTGGCGACGCGCACGGCTTGCGAGATCGCGCCAGCGGTTACCCCGGCCCGCGCGGCCTGGTCGGGCTTGGGCGAGACGATGATCTCGGGCCGGGCGATGGCGGCGGTGTTGACCACATTGGCCAGGCCCGGGACGTTGCGCATCTGGGCCTCGACCGAGCGGGCGGCGGCTTCCAGTTGCGGACCGTTGTCGCCCACCAGGCGTAGCGTGTAGCTGGAGCCGTCGCTGGGACCACCGCCGTTGTTGCTGCCGGCCCCGATCCGCGCGCCGGGGATCGCCTTGAACTGATCGACCATCTGGCGGCTGAAGTCGCGCTGGCTCATCCGCTGGCCCTTGCCGACCAGATCGGCGGTCAGCTCGGCCTTGTTGACGCCGTCGTTGCCGACCGAGGCGTAGACCCCGGTCACTTCCGGACGAGCCCGAAGTTCGCGGGTCATGCGCTGGGCGATGGCGTCGGTCTCGTTGAGCGTCGCCCCCGGCGGCAGCTCGAGGCTGAACGGCGCCCGCCCGCGGTCGGCGGCCGGCTGGAACTCGAAGGGCAGATGGGTGGCCAGGAAGACGGTGCCGACCAGCATCGGTATGGCCAGCAGGGCCACGATGATCTTGTGGCCCAGCGCCCAGTTCAGGCTCTTGAGATAGGGCCCCATCCACGCCGGATCCTTGTCCGGCTTGTTGTGGGCCTTGAGCATATAGGCCCCCATCAGCGGAGTCAGCATGCGGGCGACCAGCAGCGAGAACAGCACCGAGACGCAGGCGGCCAGGGCGAAGGCCTTGAAGAACTGGCCGATGATTCCGGGCATGAAGCCGACCGGCGCGAACACCGCTACGATGGTGAAGGTGGTGGCGACGACCGCCAGGCCGATCTCGTCGGCCGCCTCCATGGCCGCGTGATAGGGCGATTTCCCGCCTCTCATGTGCCGGACGATGTTCTCGATCTCGACGATGGCGTCATCGACCAGAATGCCGACGGTGAGGGACAGCGCCAGCAGGGTGACGCCGTTCAACGACTGGCCGAGCGGGGCCATGATCGCGAAGGTCGGGAATAGCGACAGGGGAATGGCAACGGCCGCCAGGAAGGTGGCGCGCCAGTCGCGTAGGAACAGAAGCACCACCAGCACCGCCAGCAGGGCGCCCAGGCCGAGCGCCTCCAGCGAAGCATAGTAGCTCTGCTCGATATATTTCACGTTCGAGGTCAGCTCGACGATCTGAAGCTCGGGGTGCTCCTTGTCGAGCTTCTCAACCTCCTTGCGGACCTTCTCGGCGACCTTGACCTCGGAGGCGCCGCGCGAGCGGACCATGTTGAAGGTCACGACTTCCTGGTTGTTGAACCGCGCCTGGTCGCGCGGTTCGGCCCAGTGGTCGGTGACCTCGCCCAGGTCGCCCAGGCGCACGGTCTCGCCGTTGTTCAGCTGGACGCGGGTCTCGCGCAGTTGATCTACGGTGTTGGCCGCGCCGAGGGTGCGGATGGCGCGCTCGGAGCCGGAGACGGTGACCCGGCCGCCGGGCAGGTCGGCATTGGCCGATTGCAGGGCGCGGCTGACTTCGGCCGCGGTGACGCCCCGGGCCGACAGGCGATCGGGGTCGAGGGCGACCTGAATCTCGCGATTGACGCCGCCCCGGCGGTTCACTTGGCCAATTCCCTTGATGGACAGCAACGCGCGGCTAACGTCGTTGTCGACGAACCAACTGCGCTGTTCAGGGGTCAGGTTTGGGGCCTGGACGACGTAGGTGATCAGCGGATTACCTGAGATGTCGATGCGCGTGACATTGGGGATCTGCATGTCCTGCGGCAGGGCGCTCTGCAGATTGGCCATGGCGTTGCGGACATCGTTGGTGACCCGCTCGTGATCGACGCCCAGTTCGAATTCGATAAAGGTCGAGGAATAGCCGTCGCCGACCGTCGAGCTGATGTGGCGCACCTGGCCAAGGCCGGCGATAGAGTCCTCGATCAGCCGGGTGACCTGGGTCTCCAGCTCGGTCGGCGCGGCGCCGGGGCGCGAGGCGTTGACGATGACCAGCGGCAGGTCGACGTCGGGATTGTCGTTGATCCGCATGCTGGTGAAGCCAGAGACGCCGGCGATGGTCAGCAGCAGGAACAGCAGGATGACGGGGATCGGGTTCCTGATCGCCCAGCGCGAGATGTTGTTTTGGTTGGGGTTCGGATTTTCCATCGCGATCCCCTAGCGCTTGGCCGCGACGACGCGCACGGCGTCGTTATCACCCAGGAAGCCCGCGCCCTCGACCACGACGCGCTCGCCGGCCAACAGGCCCTCGGCGGCGGTCTGGTTGGCGTTGCGCGACAGGATGTCGATGCGCCTGAACCGGGCGTGGTTGTTGGCGCCGACCACGAACACGCCCGACTGGTTTTGCCTGTATAGAATGGCGGCGGTCGGGATTGTCGGGGCGGGGCGGACGCCCGCCGAGATCTGGGCGCGGGCGAACATGCCCGAGCGGAAGCCGCTGCCGGGGGCCAGGCTGATGCGCGCCAGGCCGACACGGGTTTGGGCGTTGACCTCGGACGTGACGATGCGAACCGTGCCGGTGGTCTGGCCGACCTGGTCGGAGGTCACGGTGGCGGGCATGCCGGCCTGGACCGCCAGCAGGTTGGTCTCGGGAATCTCGGCGTCAAGCTCCAGCCGGCCATCGCGGACGATGCGGAACAGCTCGGTTCCGGCCGAGACGATCTGGCCCTTGGTCACGCTGCGGCGGCTGATCAGACCCGAGACCGGGGCGCGGATCGCGGCCTGGCCAAGGCGGGCGAAGGTCTCGTTGCGCGAGGCGTCGGCGGAGGCGAGTTGGGCCAGGGCGGTCTGCTGGCGGGCGGTGGCGGTGTCGAGCGAGGCTTGCGACAGATAGCCCTTGGCCTGCAGTTCGCGCGAACGGCCCAGCGCGGCGGTAGCTTCGGCCAGGGTGGCCTTGGCGCTGGCCACCGAGGCTTCCTGCTGGCGAAGCTGGGCGCGCAGCATGGTGTCGTTTAGCGAGACCAGCATCTGGCCCTGACGGACGGTCTGGCCTTCCTCGGCATTGACCGACACGGCGGTCAGGCCTCCGGTCTCGGCTCCGACAGGCACCTCTTCCCATGGCGTGACGGTGCCCGAGGCGCTGATCAGCCGGGGCAGGGACTGGATGGTGACTGGCACGACGCTGACCGTCAGGCTAGCGGTCGCGCCCGGCTTCTTGGCGGTGTCGGTCTTGGCCTTGTCCTTGCCGTGGTCGCAGGCTGTCAGGCTCAGAGCGCCGATGCAAAGCACCAACGGCAACGCAGTCGAACGCAGGCCGCGTTTATTAATCCGTTGATGCACGACGAACCTCAGCTCCGGTGGTTTGAACAGCCAATCGCCTTCTAGCTGAGAAACGGCGTTCGCCGGATTAAATGATCGTAAGGCTTGGATGTCGGGGCATGGCCTCGTCGGATTTGAGCTTTCTGTGACATCGCGGACGCAATCCGCGCGTCGATGCGCCCCGCCTGGAAGGGTCGGCTCAGCCTTTGGGCAGGTCCGACGCCGAGAGGTTCGACGAGATCTTCCAGAGGTCGATCGCGCCCTCGGTGGCGTGGCGATCGATCTGGGCCAGCTCTTCGGCGGTGAAGGACAGGGTGTTGAGCGCCGCCAGGGAGTCTTCCAACTGGGCCACCGTACGCGCGCCGATCAGGGCCGAGGTGATGCGCGGGTCGCGCAGCACCCAGGCCAGGGCCATCTGGGCCAGGCTCTGGCCGCGCGCGCTGGCGATCTCGTTGAGCGCCTGAATGCGGGCCAGATTGTCGGCGCTCAGCAGATGACCGCCCAGCGAGCCCGCCTTGGCCGCGCGCGAGTCCTGCGGCACGCCGCCCAAGTATTTGTTGGTCAGCATGCCTTGGGCGAGCGGCGAGAAGGCGATGCAGCCGACGCCGAGGTCGTCCAGGGTGTCCAGCAGGCCGTCCTCGATCCAGCGGTTGAGCATGGAGTAGGACGGCTGGTGGATCAGCAGCGGCACGCCCTCGGCCTTGAGGATGGCCGCCGCCTGGCGGGTCAACTCGGGCGAATAGGACGAGATGCCCACGTACAGCGCCTTGCCCTGGCGATGCAGATGGGCCAGGGCGCCCATGGTCTCCTCCAGCGGCGTCGTGGGATCGACGCGGTGCGAATAGAAAATGTCGACATAGTCGACGCCCATGCGCTTGAGGCTCTGGTCACAGCTGGCGATCAGGTACTTCCGCGAACCGCCAACCTTGCCGTAGGGACCTGGCCACATGTCCCAGCCGGCCTTGGTGGAAAGGATCAGTTCGTCGCGGTGGGCGGCGAAGTCGCTGGCCATGACCTTGCCGAAATTCTCCTCGGCCGAGCCGTAGGGCGGGCCGTAATTGTTGGCCAGGTCGAAATGGGTGACGCCCAGGTCGAAGGCCCGGCGCAGGATGGCGCGGCCAGTTTCGAAGACGTCGGCGCCGCCGAAGTTCTGCCACAGCCCCAAAGAGATCGCCGGCAGGTCCAGGCCGCTGCGGCCGGTCCGGCGGTAGGGCATGGCGTCATAGCGGGTGTCGGCGGCGACGTAGGGCTTCTGCACGGGACGGTTCCTGTGGGGAGGATTCAAGGTCGGGATGGAATGGCGCGAATTCTCTTCAGTGTCATCCAGAACGAAACCCACCGCCGTTTTCCGGGCGAATGCCGGGACCCAGATTCATCCAGCGCGGCTCGTGGGTTTCACCTGGGCCCGGCCTTCGCCGGGGAGACGGGAAGGAGACTACGGAACCAGCGCCCGATGGATCGGCGCCACCCACGCATCCTTCTTGATGTCATAGACCACGAAGTCGCTGTCGAACTGCCAGTAGGCCCAGGCCCAGCCGCGCTTCTCGGCCTGGCGGGCGGCCGCGGCGGTGTAGGCGGCGCGGAAGGTCATGCCGCCCTTGTCATAGGCCCCGAACTCACCCAGCAGGATCGGCCGGTCATTGGCTTTGGACCAGGCCTGGACGCCGTCGAAGTCAGTCTTCATCCGCTGGCGCTCGGCCTTCGTGCCCCAGGTCACCCCGGTCTTGGGCGTGTCGGGATTCCACGGCGCGCCCTGGTGGGTGAATTCCATCGGCAGGTAATAATGGACGGTGACGATCAGGTGGCGATCGGCGGCCGGCAGGGACAGTTTGGCCAGATGGCTGATATTGTTCCAGAAAGCCGGACCCACGATGACGTTGCGGGTTGGATTGGTGGCGCGCACAATGGGCAGAAGCTCGGCGATCCAGCTGTTCCACAGGTCGTCGGTCAGGCCCTTGTTGGGCTCGTTCAGCAACTCGAAAACCACACCGTCGGGCGCGTCCTTGTAACGCTCGCCGATCTGCCTCCAGAAGGCCGACAGCTTGGGTCTGCAGGTGGCGGGGTCGTCGCCGCAATCGCCGAAATTGTGCTCGTCGAGGATCACCGTCAGCTTCTGGTCCAGCGCGGCCGCGACCACGGCGTCGAGGGTCTTCAGCCAGGCCGGGTCAAGCTGGTTGTCGGCGTCCATGTGCGAGAAGGCATGCAGGTTAATGCGCACCGCATCGAAGCCGCCGTTCTTGATGACCTTGAAATGGCGATCGACCTGGAAGCGGGCCGTGGCCGGGTCCTTCCATAGCGGGTCATAGCCCAGCACGTTGACACCGCGGGTCATGGCCTTGACCTGATCGCGCGGCGTGATTTCGCCGGCGGCCGCCGGCACGACGGCCAGGGCCGATAACAGGGCGCAGGCGGTCAAGGTCTTCAAAACGGAGAGCATGGCGTTTCCTCGCGGGCCCGCGCTTGAAGGCGGGCTCTTTATGACAACGCTGTCACTATCCACCTGAATGGGTCGGGGCGCAACCGCCCGTTCAGGCGTCGCGGCGGGCGGCTTCGGATTCAGTGCCGGGCGAGGCGGCGCGGATCAGTTCCAGCACGTCGACGATGATGATCTGCATGGCGCTCTGGGCGGCGACCGCGTCGCGGGCGATGATCGCGGTGGCCACATCCTCGTGCGACGGGATCGAAGCGGTGCGGCCCTTGATGCGGTTGGTAAAGCGGATCGAGATCCGCAGGGCGGTGTTCACCAGCTCATAAAGGTCGCGATAGAACGGGTTCTTGGTGGCGTTGAGGATTGCCACGTGAAAGGCGATGTCGGCCGACAGCGGATCGTCCTCGCCCTCGGCGGCGGCCTTCATCCGTTCCAGCGCCTTGCGGATACCGTCCAGCCCCGCCTTGTCGGCGTTGCGGGCGGCCAGGGCGGCGGCGGCGGGCTCGATGCCCAGCCGCATCTCGGTGAACTCGGCCAGCAGGCGAAGGCTGAACTTGCGTTCCAGCAGCCAGCGCAGGACGTCGGGATCCAGCAGGTTCCACTCGTTCTCTGGCTCGACCACGGTGCCGTGGCGAGGGCGGGCGCTGAGCAGGCCCTTGGCGGTCAGCATCTTGACCGCCTCGCGGGTAACCGTGCGGCTGGCTCCGAACTGCTTGGACAACTCGCCCTCGGTCGGGAAGCCGATCTCGACATATTCGCCGGTGACGATCGATTGGCCCAGCGCTTCGACGAGGCCATAGGTCAGGCTCAGGCCCGGCTGCGTACGGATCGCCAAGTTCACTTTCCCCTCAAACCCCTCTCGAAGCACGAATCTTCGAAAGGTCTGACCTTGTGTAGCGTGCTTCGTCGGCGCCCGGAACAACCATATCTGACGACGCCCCGTCACGGCGAACCGTGACGGGGTTTGAGGTTCAGGCTTGAGCGATCATTGCTACAGCGACGTCCGCATGATCACCACCAGATGGCGTAGAGCGCGATCAGGATCAGGATCACGCCGAGGCCGGCGATGTTGAAGCCGGTGGTGGTCTTGTAGCTGACCCCCTCCAGGCTCACGATATTGACGGCCTTTTTTTGTGGCGCGACCAGTGAGACGACGATCGCCGCGGCCAGGGTCAACAGGAACACCAGGCCGACGCGGTTCATGAACGGGATCACGAACACGCCCATCTTGTCGGCGACGAAGAAGGCGCCTGACAGGGCCGCACCGCCGATTGCGGCCACCAGGGCCGAAGCGGTGGTGGCGCGCTTCCAGAACAGGCCCAGCATGAAGATCACCACGATGCCCGGGGTGAAGAAGCCGGTGAAATCCTGGATGAACTGGAAGGCCTGCTCGGCCTTGCCCAGCAGCGGCTTGGCCATGATGATGCCGATGATCACAGCGATGACGGCGGTGATGCGGCCGACGGTGACGAGGTGGCCTTCGCTTGAGCCGGTCTTGACCTTGGCGTAGATGTCCAAGGTGAAGATGGTGGCGATCGAGTTGATCTTGGCGGCCAGCGACGCGACGATCGCGGCCACGAGGGCGGCGAACACCAGGCCCAGCACGCCGGGCGGCAGCAGCTTCATCATCTCGGGATAGGCCTGGTCGGGCTTGGCCAGGCCGGGCACCAGGATCAAGGCCGCGATGCCCGGCAGCACGACGATCACCGGCATCAACAGCTTGAGATAGGCCGCCAAGGCAATGCCCTTCTGGGCTTCGGCGATGTTCTTGGCGCCGAGGGCGCGCTGGATGATGTATTGGTTGAAGCCCCAATACGAGACGTTCATCACCCACAGGCCGCCGAACAGCACGCTGAGGCCCGGCAGATCCTTGTAGTGCGGGTTGTCCTTCGAAAGGATCATGTCGAACTTTTCAGGGAATTGGGTCGTCAGGTGGTTGAAGCCGGCGACGACGCCCTGGCCCGCGCCGATCTTGTCGAGCGACAGGTAGACGATGATCAGCCCGCCGGTGATCAGCAGGGCCACCTGGACGATATCGGTCAGGGCCACGGCCTTCAGGCCGCCCCACAGCTGATAGGCCAGGGCGAAGACGCCGATGATCACCAAGGCGAGCATCTGGTCGATGCCGGCCACGGTGTGGATGGCGATTGAGCCCAGCCACAGGATTGAGGTCAGGTTCACGAAGACGTAGAGGATCAGCCAGAACACCGCCATCACGTTGCGGACGCTGGGTCCGTACCGCTGTTCCAGGAACTGCGGCATGGTGCTGATGTTGTTCTTCAGGAAGATCGGCAGAAAGAATTTGCCGACGATCAGCAGGGTCAGGGCCGCCATCCACTCGTAGGAGGCGATGGCCAGGCCCAGGGCGTAGCCCGAGCCGCTCATCCCGATGATCTGCTCGGCCGAGATGTTGGCGGCGATCAGCGACGCGCCGATGGCCCACCAAGGCAAGGCCTTGCCCGCCAGGAAGTAGTCGGTGGAGTCCTTCTTGTGGCCGCCCTTGTCGCGGGAAACCCACTGGGCCAGGCCGAAGATGGCGACGGCGTAGATCGCCAGGATGACGAAATCGATGGTTTTCACTGAGGTCCCCCCTAGGGCCGTATTCTCGTTTTGGTGTTGCGCTTAGCTCGGGAACTCGGCGGTCCAGGCGGCGACCAGGGCCTTGGCCCTCTGGCTGACCTCCTGGGCCCAGTAGCCCGGTCGATAGAGTTCGCCGCCGCCGCCGATGCCCGACACGCCAGCCTCGATCCAGGGTTTCAGATTGGCCGCGCCGACGCCGCCGACGGCGTAGACGCTGACGTCCTTGGGCAGCACGTCGCGCACCGCCTTGATGTGGCCCGGGCCGAAGGTGCCGGCCGGGAACAGTTTCAGCGAGCGCGCGCCGGCCTTGACGGCGGCGAAGGCTTCGCTGGGCGTGGCGAAGCCGGGCATCACGGTCAGGCCCAGGCCGACGGCGTGGCGGATGACGGCAGGGTCGGTGTTGGGCGTGACAATCAGCTTGCCACCGACGCCGGCAACCTGATCGACGACGTCAGGCGACAGCACGGTGCCCGCGCCGCACAGCGCCTGGTCGCCGAAGGCGGCGCATAGCTTGCCGATGCTGACCAGCGGATCGGGCGAGTTCATCGGCACTTCGATCGCGCCGATCCCGGCCTCGACCAGGGCGGCGGCGACGTCGAGAATCTCCTCGGGCTTGACGCCGCGAAGGATCGCGACGATCGGCGGGGTCTTGGCGTCGGGCGAGCTAGGCAAGGACATGAACTCCACTGTTCTGGGCTGACGACAACGTTGTCAATCCGGCCAGGACAGCCGAGTCGCCATCCACGGATACGCTGGCGCCGCCATGGGCGGTGATGGCTTCGGCATAGAGGACGCTCAGGGCCGGGTCTCCGATCAACGACACCTGGCCCAATTTCCCAAACCAGCTTGAGGTGGTTGCGGTATCAGCGCCTATCAACAGGCCCGACAGGAAGCCCATGGCCTCGTCCTTGGCCAGGCCGTCGAGAAGTTGTCGGCTGCGGGTCTCGAAAATCAGATGGGGCAGGGCGCCAGGACCGTGTTCGACGATCCGGGCCACGCCGCGCGTGAAACCGGCGGCCAGGCCCTCGGCCGATTCGGCGTCGCCAGGCGCCGCCTTGGCCAGGATCGAGTGTTCCCGTAGCAAGGCGTAGATCTCGCCGACCGGCGCCGTGAGGAACGATGTGATCGCCCCGTCGTCGACCACGACCCATTTGGTGTGGGTGCCGGGCAGGGCCAGCAGGTGACGACCCTTGGCGAGGTCGGCGTTAAGGGCCAGGGCGCCGAGGATCTGGGTCTCCTCGCCGCGCATCACATCCGGTCCGCCCAGGGCGTTGCGGCACGACAGGCCTGGCACGATGGCGACCGGCAGGCCGTCCGCGTCGATCTGGATCAGGCGATCGCGGATGTCTGCGGCGCTGGCCGGGCAGGCGGCGTAGGGCGCCTCGACCCAGCCGTTGCGCGAGCCGACCATGCCGCACAGCAGGGCCTGGGAGGGGCCGGCTTCGCGCCAGTCGCCCACCAGCTCGAGGAAAGTCTCGCACGGCGACTTGGACAGGGACCCGATGCCCGGCCCATCTCGCCGATCGAGCACCATCTTGCCCTGCCGCAGGAAGAGCCGCAGGCGCGAGGTGCCCCAGTCGCCAAAGATCGTGACCGAGCTGTCCATGGGGTTCATCTCAATGCGACTCGCGGGTGACGACCGACCCACTAGATCCCACGAGGAAGTCGAGATCCGCGCCTTTGTCGGCGCCTAGCACGTGGTCGATGTACAGCTTGGCGTAGCCGCGCGTCGCCTTGGGTGGTGGCGGATTGGCGCGCCACACCACCAGGCGCGCGGCCATATCCTCGTCAGAGATCAGCAGGTTCAGTGACCGAGCGGGGCCATCAAGCTGGATCTCGTCCCCAGTCCGGACGACCGCCAGCGGGCCGCCGGCCTCGGCCTCGGGCGAGACATGCAGAATGACGGTGCCAAAGGCTGTGCCGCTCATCCGGGCGTCGCTGATGCGCACCATGTCCTTTACGCCCTGTTCCAGCAGCTTGGTCGGCAGCGGCATGTTGCCCACTTCGGGCATGCCCGGATAGCCCTTGGGCCCGCAGCCCTTGAGCACCAGGATCGAGCTGGCGTCGACATCCAGGGCCGGATCGTCGATGCGGGCCTTGAAGTCCTCGATGGTCTCGAACACCACGGCCTTGCCGCGATGGGTGAGCAGTTCGGGGCTGGCCGCGCTGGGCTTCATCACCGCCCCGCCGGGGGCCAGGTTGCCGCGCAGCACCCAGATGCCGCTGTCGGGCTTCACCGGGTTCTCGACGCCGCGAATGACCTCGCCATTATAGACCTCGGCCTTTTCGTACTGAGCGCCGATCGGCGCGCCGGTCACGGTCAGGGCGGTGGGGTCCAGGAGCGGTTGGAGTTGCTTCATCACCGCCGGCACCCCGCCGGCATAGTGCAGGTCTTCCATCAGGAAGCGGCCCGAGGGCTGCAGGTCGACCAGCAGCGGCACGTCGCGCGACAGATGATCGAAGTCCTCCAGGCTCAGTTCGACACCCAACCGACCCGCCAGGGCCAGCAGATGGATGACCGCATTGGTCGAGCCGCCGATCGCCGCGTGGACGCGCAGAGCGTTCTCGAACGCGGCGCGCGTGCAGACCTGAGACATGGTCCGCCCGTCATGCACCATGCGGACGATGGCCCGGCCGGTCTCGTGCGACATCGCCGCGCGGCGGGCGTCGACGGCCGGAATGGTCGCGTTGTACGGCAGGCTCATGCCCATGGCCTCGACGATCGAGGCCATGGTCGAGGCGGTGCCCATGGTCATGCAGGTGCCAGGCGAGCGGCTCATGCCGCTCTCGGCCGACATGAAGTCCGGCAGGGTCATCTCGCCGGCCCGGACGGCCTCGGAGAACTTCCAGACGTCGGTGCCCGAGCCGATGTCCTTGCCGCGGAACTTGCCGTTCAGCATCGGGCCCGAGCTGATCACGATGGTCGGCAGATCGACGCTGGCCGCGCCCATCATCTGGCCCGGCGTGGTCTTGTCGCAGCCGCCCAGCAGCACGACGCCGTCGATGGGATTGCCGCGGATCGACTCCTCGACATCCATGGCCAGCAGGTTGCGAAACAGCATGGCGGTCGGCCGCATCTGGGTCTCGCCCAGCGACATGGCCGGAAACTCCAGCGGCAGGCCGCCAGCCTCCCAGACGCCACGCTTCACATGCTCGGCGATGTCGCGCAGGCCCGCGTTGCAAGGCGTGATTTCGGACCAGGTATTGCAGATGCCGATCACTGGCCGGCCGTCGAACACATCGTCCGGAAGGCCCTGGCTCTTCATCCAGCTGCGATGGATGAAACCGTCGCGATCCAGCTTTCCATAGCTGGCGCTGCTGCGGAAGCGACCGCTTCCGTTTCCTTGACTCATGTTCTTCCCTGACGCCCCCGGGCAACGATAAGCGCCCGATCCTCGTCATTTATAGTATAATAACGATGGTGGCAAACTCCCCTGTTTCAGGAGGGATTTGGCGGGCGTGGCGCTAAAGTCGCGCCTTTCAATGCAAAATGATAGCGCTATCAATTCCCGCTTGAAAGTATCACTTATATGACTAAAGGTCCGCTCCAGATCGTGTGATCGCCGAGCGCGACGCACGTCACTGGCGCCTTAAGAGCGCCAGGACGGATCTCTCTGGGGGAAGGAAACGGGAATGCCACGTCGCAATCTGTCTCATCGCAATCTGATGCTCATGGGCGCCTCAGCGCTTGTGCTCTGCGCCGCCGCGCCAGTCGTGGCGTTCGCTCAAACCGCCCCGGCGACCACCGACACGGTCGAGGAAGTCGTCGTCACCGGCCAGCGGGCGGCCCTGCAATCGGCTCAGAAGCTGAAGCAGAACGCCGACGAGGTGGTCGATTCCATCGTCGCCGACGATATTGGCAAGCTGCCCGACCGGTCGGTCACCGAGGCGCTGCAACGCGTCGTCGGCGTCACCATCGACCACACGATGTCGCGCGGCGATCCCGAGCACTATTCGGTCGAGGGCAGCGGTGTGAACATTCGCGGCCTGACCTATGTGCGCTCAGAACTGAACGGTCGCGACAGCTTCACCGCCAACGGCGGCCGTAGCCTGAGCTTCGAGGACGTCCCGCCCGAGTTGATGGCCGGCGTCGATATCTACAAGAACCCCTCGGCCGAGCAGATCGAAGGCGCCGTCGGCGGCCTGGTCAACCTGCGCACCCAGATGCCGTTCGACCAGAAGGGTTTCAAGGCTTCGGTCTCGGCCCAGGGCAGCTATGGTGAACTGACCAAGGGCAAGGCGACCCCGTCGGGCTCGATCCTGCTCAGCGACCGCTGGGACACCAATATCGGCGAATTCGGCGCCCTGGTCGATCTGGCCTATTCAGAAAGCAAGACGCGGACCGACGGCATCCAGGTCGAGCCCTACTACCAGCGCGCCTATGATGGCACGACCCTGCTGGTGAACCCGACCGCGACCCAGTTTGCGGCGGCGCAGAAGGTCTGGATCCCGAAGGGCGTCAACTGGCGCACGCTGGAGTTCGATCGCAAGCGCTTCGGCGCCTACGGCGCCCTGCAATGGCGGCCGACCGACAAAATCGAGATGTCGCTCACCTACTTCCGCAGCCAGTACAAGATGGACTGGAGCGAGTACGCGATCTTCTCGCAGGCCAATGTCTGGAACATCCAGGGCTCGAACCTGAAGTTCAACGATAGAGGAGTGCTGCAGTCGGGGACGCTCACGGATCCGACCGACAAAGGCATTAATTTCAACGACGACGTCCGGGCCGCCAACCGCAAGTCGGTGACAGCCGACACGGCCTACAAGATCAAGTGGGAAGCCACCGACCGCCTGACCATTACCTCGGACCTGCAATATGTCCGGGCCACGACCGACGGCTTTGACTCCACCGTGGCGACTGGCTTGCTCGTGCCGTCGGAACAGATCGACCTGACGGGCAAGGTCCCGACGGTGACGGCCAACGCCGCCTATCTGGCCGACAAGAACAACTATTACTGGGGGTTCACGATGGACCACCAGGACAAGAGCCTGGCCCACGAATGGGCCTGGCGAACCGACGCCGACTACCGTTTCGACAGCAGCATCTTCCGTTCGCTACGGGTCGGCGCGCGCTTCAGCGACCGGGACTCCCTCAACGACCAGGCGCCCTACAACTGGTCGGCCGTCAGCCAGCCCTGGCAGGTCGGGTGGAACATTTCGGGGCTGGCCAAGCTGAGCGATCCGCGCTTCCAGGCGGCGACCACGCTGCACAGCTTCAGCAACTTCTTCAACGGCCAGGCTGACACGCCGGCCGCGGTGATTTTCCCGGACGCCTCGCTGGCTCTCGGTTTCCCGGCAAGCTACGTGGCGCTTCACAAGTATCATGACATCCTGTGCGCCGAGCAGGTGGCGGCCCAGGGTTGGGGCTCATGCGACGTCTGGGCGCCCAGTTCCTTTGGCAACGACGCCTACCGCAACAGCCAGGACGAAAAGTCCTATGCGGTCTACAGCCAGCTGCGGTTCGGTTTCGATGACTTGACGTATCCGATCGACGGCAATGTCGGTATCCGGGCGGTCAAGACGGTGCTGCACGCGCGCGGCGTCATCGCCCTGGCGGCGTCGAACATCGGCCAGAACACCTCGCCGACGCCGGTTCCGGTCTTCACGGCCAGCACGGTAAAGCAGGCCTTCCAGAACGACTACACCGACTACCTGCCCAGCCTGAACCTTCGGATGAAAGTTACGCCAGAGTTCCAGGTCCGCCTGGCCATGGCCAAGGCGATCGCCCGGCCCGACTTCAGCCAGCTCCAGGCCTACACCAGCTTGTCGCCGACCTATGTGACCTCGGGAACGGTCATCACCGGCACCAGCCTCACCGGCACGGCCAGTGGCAACCCCTACCTGACCCCGACCAAGTCGGATCAGTATGACCTGTCGGCCGAATGGTACTTCGCGCCGGCCGGTTCGCTGACCTTCGCGGCGTTCTACAAGCATCTGTCGGACGTGGTGATCAACCAGGTCTCGACGATCCAGGGCAAGGACACCACGGGCACAGTCTACAACTTCACCACCACGTCGCCAGTCAACGGCGCGCGCGGTCTAGCGCGCGGATTCGAGGTGGCCTACCAGCAGTATTTCGACTTCCTGCCGGGCTTGCTTTCGGGCTTCGGCGTGCAGGCCAACTACACCTATGTCGACAGCCGTCAGCACCTCTACACTCCGGTCAACTCGGCGCTGTGCACCGATAGCAGCGGCGGCGCGACAAATCTCAACCTGAACCTCAACGGCTGCGACACTGATGGTCGGACCTTCGGCAACCTGCCTTTGGCCAACCTGTCGAAGAATAGCTACAACTTGGCGCTTCTCTACGACAAGGGTCCGGTCTCGGCGCGCCTGGCCTACAATTGGCGGTCCAAGTACCTGCAGGCTGTCAACGTCAATGGCACGCAAGGCACCGATGGCGGCGCAAACGGCCAGAGCCAGAGCATCGCCTGGGGCCTGCCGACCTGGGCCGACGACTACGGTCAGCTGGACGGTTCGATCTTCTACAAGATCAATGAGAAGGTCACGATCGGCCTGGAAGCTCAGAACCTGACGGACTCGGTTTACAAGCAGCTGATGCAACAGCACGTCGGCACGATGGGCCGGGCCTGGTTCGCCAGCGGCCCGCGCTACACCGCGCAGATCCGCGCGACGTTCTAGAAATGACGTGATCCACACGGACCCGCGCTCCACCAAGCGCGGGTTTCGTGCTGTCTAGAGCATTTCCCGACCTGACTGCGTCAGGCCGTGAGCTCTAATCGTTTGTTTTGACGCATTTTTCTTCACGCGAACCGGAACCACTTCGCTCGAAAAATGCTCTAGCGACCGGGTCAGGCGCGCGTAGTGGCGCCGGCCCGAACCTGAGCGTCCTGGGAGGGAACAGAGGTGTCCGACAAGGCCATCCGCAAGATCGTCATCGTCGGCGGCGGGACCGCCGGCTGGATGGCCGCCGCTCCGCTCGCCAAGATGCTGGGCGGGCGGTGCGAGATCGAATTAATCGAGTCCGAGGAAATCGGCACGGTGGGGGTCGGCGAGGCCACCCTGCCCACCATTCGCTTCTACAATCGCGCCCTGGAGCTGGACGGGGTCGATTTCATTCGCAAGACCCAGGCGACCTTCAAGCTCGGCATCGAGTTCCGCGACTGGGGCCGCGTGGGGTCCAAGTTCTTCCATGGTTTTGGCGATTACGGTCCGCGGATCGAGAACCGTTCGCCACACCATCACTGGCTAAGACTGCGGGCCCTGGGCGACATGACGCCGATTGACGCCTGCTCGGTGTCGGCCAGCGCGGCGGCCGTCGACCGGTTCACGCCGCCGGTGGGAGACGCGCCGTCGGTATTCAACGCCTATTCCTACGCCTTCCACTTCGACGCCTCGCTCTATGCCCGCTACCTGCGCGACTATGCCGAGACGCGGGGGGTAAAGCGCACAGAGGGCAAGATCGTCGATGTGGAGCTGCGCGGGGAGGACGGCTTCATTGAGCGCCTGGTGCTGGCCAATGGGACCGAGGTCGAGGGCGATCTCTTCCTGGACTGTTCAGGCTTTCGCGGGCTGCTGATCGAGCAGGCGCTGAAGACCGGCTACGAGGACTGGTCGCGCTGGCTGCCCTGCAACAGCGCTTGGGCCGTGCCCTGCGAAAGCGTCGCGCCGTTGACGCCTTACACGCGTTCGACGGCCCGCTCGGCGGGCTGGCAATGGCGCATCCCGCTGCAGCACCGGATCGGCAACGGCCATGTGTTCTGCGACGGCTTCATCGAGCGCGACGAGGCCGCCCGCGTTTTGATGGCCAATCTGGACGGCAAGCCCCTGGACGACCCGCGTCCGCTGCGCTTCACCACGGGTCGCCGGCGCAGGGCCTGGAACCGCAACTGCATTGCCCTTGGCTTGGCCGGCGGCTTCCTGGAACCGCTCGAATCAACCAGTATCCAGCTGATCGAAAACGGCGTGGGTCGGCTGATCGAGCTGTTCCCCGACCGCGACTTCGACCCCAGCCTGGCCGACGAATATAATCGCCGGATGGACACTCAATTCGAGAGCGTCCGCGACTTCCTCATCGTGCACTACAAGGCCACCACTCGCGACGATTCCGAGTTCTGGCGCTATTGCCGCGACATGCCGATCCCTGATCGCCTGGCTCATCAGATCGAGCTGTTCCGGAGTAGCGGCCGCGTGTCGATCCACGATCCGGAGTCGTTCTCCGAACCCAGCTGGATCGCCATGTATCTGGGGCTGGGGGTCGAGCCTCGATCGCACGATCCGATGGTCGATCTGATCGACGAGGGAGCCTTGCGCGGCCATTTCGAGCGTATCCGAGGCTTGGTCCGCCAGACGGTGGACGCCATGCCAAGCCAGTCGGACTTCATCGCGCGCAACTGCCAGGCTTGATGACGCCCGGAGGCCTCATCAGCTCGATGAGAGCGGCGCTGGATGAAGGCGCATATCGCCTTGCAAAGCTGGCGGCCTCGGCTATTTGTCGTATTATACATATGGTAGCGGTAACGAGCTGTCGCGGCGATCTTCGTGCGACGACGGCCAATAGGGGAGGGGACAGAATGCGACCCCACAGGACCATCGCGAACAAGGCCAAGATCCCGTTCGGTCGAGCCCTTTCGCACGCCCTCGTATCGCTTATCGCGCTGGCAGCCGCGAGCGCCGCTCCAGCGATTGCGGCCGAGGCCTCGATCCCCAAATTCGTCGCCAAGGATGGTCGTCACGCCCTGCTGGTGGATGGCGCGCCGTTCCTGATGCTGGGCCTGCAGGTCAACAACTCCAGCAACTACCCTTCGCAGTTGCCCAAGGTCTGGCCGGCCGCCAAGGCGATGCATGTCAACACCCTGGAAGTGCCGATCGCCTGGGAGCAGATCGAGCCGGTCGAGGGGCGGTTCGACTTCTCGTTCGTCGACGTGCTGCTCAGGCAAGCCCGCGACAACGACGTGAAGCTGGTCCTGCTGTGGTTCGGGACGTGGAAGAATAATGGTCCAAGTTACGCCCCCGAATGGGTCAAGCTGGACAACAACCGCTTTCCGCGGGTGATCACCGCCAAGGGCGAGACCCGCAACTCGCTGTCGCCGCACTTCCCCGCCACGCTGGAGGCCGACAAGAAGGCCTTCGTGCAGCTGATGCGCTATTTGAAGGCCGCCGATCCGGATCACACGGTGATCCTGATCCAGCCAGAGAACGAGACCGGCGCCTACAGCGCCGTGCGCGACTATTCCCCTACCGCCCAAAAGTTGTTCGCGGGTCCTGTGCCGGCCCAGCTGGCCAAGGCCATGGGCAAGACGCCTGGAACCTGGAGCCAGGTGTTCGGCAAGGACGCCGACGAATATTTCTACGCCTGGTCGATCGGCCGCTACGTCAATGAGATCGCCGCCGCCGGCAAGCGCGAGCTGCCGCTGCCGATGTATGTCAACGCCGCCCTGCGCGACCCATTCAAGTATCAGGACCCCTACTCCTACTCGTCGGGCGGGCCGACCTGGAATGTGCTCGAGGTCTGGAAGGCGGCGGCCCCGTCGATCGACGCCATCGCGCCGGACATCTACATGCGCGAGAGCGACAATGTTCGCAAAACGCTGGAGCAGTACGACCGCCCCGACAATCCGCTGTTCGTCCCAGAGATCGGCAGCGACAAGGGCTATGCGCGCCACCTCTATGACGTGCTGGGCCGCCACGGGATCGGCTTCTCGCCATTTGGCCTGGATCAGACCGGCTATTCCAACTACCCGCTGGGCGCCAAGACGGTGGACGCCCAGGCGCTGGAGAATTTCGCGGTCCACTACCGCCTGTTGGCCCCTATGGCGCGCGAATGGGCCAGGCTGGCCTATGAGGGCAATGTCTGGGGCGCTGGCGAGGCCGACGACCGCAAGGCCGAGACCCTGAAATTGGGCGACCGCTGGACGGCGACGCTGTCCTACGGCGAATGGCAGTTCGGCTCGATCGACCAGCCTTGGATGGGCAAGGCCGAAAAGCAGCCCGGTCGCGAGGTGCCCGACGGCGGCGCCCTGATCGCTCAGCTGTCGCCCAACGAATTTCTGATCACCGGCTATCGCGCTCGCGTCAGCTTCGGTTCGGTCAAGGGCGAACGGTTCCTGATGGCGCGGGTCGAGGAAGGCCATTTCGAGGACGGCCAGTGGGTCTTCGATCGCCTGTGGAATGGCGACCAGACCGACTACGGCCTCAACCTGACCACCACGCCGCAGGTGCTGAAGGTCAAGCTGGCCACGTACTAGATCGAACCTTCATCCATCCCGAACCCGTTTTCCCGGCGAAAGCCGGGACCCAGATTCATCCGAAGCCTCTCGCGGGTTTCACCTGGGCCCCGGCCTTCGCCGGGGAGACGGAAATAGGGCTGGCGCCGATAACAACACCCAATGATGGGGAAGAGAACCCGATGCGCATGCATGTGAGATCCACCGGCCTCGTCGCCGGCTTGACCCTGGCCCTGCTGGCCTCGACCAGCGCCTTCGCCCTGGACGGGGCTTTCGAGAAGACCGCTGACGGCGTGATCGTCACCCCCGCCTCGGGACCCGCCAAGAAGGTCCGGCTGCAGGTGATGGGCGAGCGCGTGATCCACGTCACCGCCACGCCCACCGACAGCCTGGATGTGCCGGCCAGCCTGATGGTCACCGCCAAGCCCGGCGGCGCCTTCACGGTCAGCGAGGCTGGCGGCAAGGTCGTGGTCAAGGCCGGCAAGGCGAGCGCCGAGGTGTCGCTGGCCGACGGGGCGGTCAGCTTCCGCGACGAGGCCGGCAAGCTGGTGCTCAGCGAGAACGGCCGCCGGTCGTTCAAGTCCGAGACCATCGACGGCAAGACCTTCTACGGCGTTAGCCAACAGTTCAATCCGGATACGGACGAGGCCTTCTACGGCCTGGGCCAGCACCAGAACGGCCAGATGAACTATAACGGCCAGGACGTCGAACTGGCCCAGTACAACCGCGACATCGCGGTGCCCTTCGTGCTGCCGACCCGCAACTACGGCCTGCTGTGGGAAAACAACGGCATCACCCGGTTCGGCGACCCGACGCCCTACGACCTGGCCTCACGCGACCTGAAGCTCTTCGACGCGGACGGCAAGGCGGGCGGCTTCACCGCCAAATACTATGTCGGCGACGCGCTGAAGTTCACCCGCGTGGAGGCCGACATCAACTACCGCTATCTGAAGGACCTGCCCAACTGGCCGGCCGAACTGACCGGTCCGGACAAGAAGCCGCTGAAGGGAGCGCGGGTGGTCTGGGAAGGCTCGGTCGAGGCCCCGGTCGCCGGCGTCCAGAAGTTCAAGCTCTATTCCAGCAGCTACGCCAAGGTCTATGTCGACGGAAAGCTGACGATCGACCGCTGGCGCCAGAACTGGAACCCCTGGTTCCACAACTTCACCTCTAGCATGACACCCGGGGCCCAGCACAAGATCCGCGTCGAGTGGGAGCCCAACGACGGCTACATCGCCCTGCTGCACAATAATCCGATCCCGGCCGCCGATCAGAAGTCACTGACCTTCACCTCCGACGTCGCCCACGCCATCGACTACTACTATGTCGGCGGGACCGACCTGGACCAGGTGATCGGCGGCTATCGCGGCCTGACCGGGGATGCGGTGATGATGCCACGCTGGGCCTATGGCCTGTGGCAGAGCCGCCAGCGCTACGAGACCGCCGACCAACTGCTGGGCGTGGTCAAGGAGTACCGGGCCCGCAAGCTGCCGCTCGACAACATCGTCGAGGACTGGCGCTACTGGAAGGACGACAGCTGGGGCAGCCACAAGTTCGACGAGACCCGCTTCCCCGACCCCAAGGCGATGATCGACGAGGTCCACGACCTCAACGCCCATTTCATGATCTCGATCTGGGCCAAATTCTATCCGACCACGGATCACTATAAGGAGTTCGACGCCAAGGGCTTGATGTACAAGCGCAACATCGAGCAAGGCGCGCTCGACTGGGTGGGACCGGGCTATCTGAACTCGTTCTACGACCCCTATTCCAAGGAGGCGCGCGACATCTACTGGCGTCAGGTCAAGGACAGCCTGAAGGTCTATGGCGTCGACGCCTGGTGGATGGACAGCGACGAGCCGGACATGCACTCCAATCTCGACATTCCCGAGCGCACCCTGCGCATGGGGCCGACGGCCATGGGTCCTGGGGCAGAGTTCTTCAACTCGTTCCCGCTGATCCACACCAGCGGCGTGTTCGAGGGCGAGCATGAACTGAACCCCGACAAGCGCAGCTTCATCCTGTCGCGCTCGGGCTTCGGCGGCATCCAGCGCAACGGCGTGGCCCTGTGGAGCGGCGACGTGGTCGCCCGCTGGGACGACTTCAAAGACCAGATCTCGGCGGGCGTGAACCTGTCGATGTCGGGCATCCCCAACTGGACCACCGACATCGGCGGCTTCTCGGTCGAGGATCGCTACACCAACAAGGACCCCGCCCACTGGGCCGAATGGCAGGAGCTGAACCTGCGCTGGTTCCAGTTCGGGGCCTTCAGCCCGCTGTTCCGCAGCCACGGCGAATTCCCGTTCCGCGAGATCTACAACCTCGCCGACGAGGGCACGGACGTCTACAAGAGCCTGGCCTGGTACGACGAGCTTCGCTACCGGCTGATGCCCTATGTCTACACCCTGGCGGCCGACACCTACC
>JACMOF010000373.1 GCA_014378155.1 Caulobacter sp.
ATAGCCGCTCTCGGGATCGACCAGGCGGGCGTTGATCAGGGCCAGGGGCTGGGGGGCGTTCATCTAAAACCTCCGCTCACCCCGGCGAATGCCGGGCCCCAGACGGAGTGGCTTTGAGGTGGGTCCCAGGAACGCCGAGTTCTTCCAAACATCTCCCCAGCCTTGGGATCTGGGTCCCGGCATTCGCCGGGATGAGCGGAGGTTTTAGATGAACGCCCCCCAGCCCCTGGCCCTGATCAACGCCCGCCTGGTCGATCCCGAGAGCGGCTATGACGGTCCCGGCGGGGTCATCGTCTCCGAGGGCGTGATCGCCGACGTCGCCAAAGGCCGCGAGTTCGGCAAGCTGTCCAAGGACGTCCGCGTCGTCGACTGCGGCGGCGCCATGCTGGCCCCCGGCCTGATCGACCTGCGGGTCAAGACCGGCGAGCCCGGAGCCGAGACCAAGGAAACCCTGGCGAGCGCCGCCAAGGCCGCCGCGGCCGGCGGCGTCACCAGTTTCGTCGTCCAGCCCGATACCGACCCGGCGGTCGATGATCCCAGCGTCGTCGACTTCATCCTGCGCCGCTCTCGCGACATCGACAGCGCCCGCATCCTGTGCGCCGGTGCGGCGACCAAGGGGCTGGGCGGCGAGCAAATGGCCGAGATCGGCCTGATGCGCGAAGCCGGATGCGTCTATGTCACCGACGCCGACCGGCCGATCGTCGACAGCAAGGTGATGCAGCGCATCCTGACCTATGCCAAGGGCTTCGACACCCTGCTGGCCCACCGGCCTCTGGACCCCTGGCTGGCCAAGGGCGGCGCGGCGATCGGCGGCGAATTCGCCGGCCGCCTGGGCCTGCCCTCGATCTCGCCGATGGCCGAGCGGATCATGCTGGAGCGCGACGTGGCCTTGTTGGAGGCCACCGGCGGACGCCTGCTGGTGGATCAGATCACCAGCGCCCAGGCCTTGGAAACCCTGGCCCGAGCCAAGGCCAAGGGGCTGCGCATTCACGCCAGCGTCTCGATCAACCATCTGTCGTTCAACGAGCTGGACATCGGCGACTACCGCACCTTCGCCAAGGTCACCCCGCCCCTGCGCGGCGAGGACGATCGCCAAGCGCTGATCGAAGCGCTGGCCGACGGCCTGATCGACATCGTCGTCTCGGCCCACGCCCCGGCCCCGGCCGAGGACAAGCGCCTGCCCTATGACGAGGCCGCGCCGGGCGCCGTGGGGCTGGAGACCCTGCTGCCGGCCCTGCTGAGCCTGTACCATGAGGAGCGCTTGCCGCTGGTTGACCTGATCCGCGCCGTCACCCTGGCCCCCGCCGCCCTGATCGGCCTGCAGTCGGGCCGCATCGCCCCTGGCGCCCCGGCCGACCTGGTGCTCTGCGACCTCGACGCCCCGCTGATCATCAACGCCGACAAACTGCTGTCGAAGTCCAAGAACTCGCCCTTTGACGGGCGGAGGCTACAGGGGCAGGTGCTGATGACGATCGTCGACGGGCGAGTGGTGCACCGGGCGGAGGGGTAGGACGCCTGGATCGGCGAGCGCCGCTCCGGCGCCGAGGCCTCGGCCCGTTCGGCCCAGGCCGAGATCGTCAAGCTGGAGCGCACGCTTCCGATCCTCCAGCGGCAACTCGACGACCAGAAGATGCTGGAGGCCAAGGGCTATGGCGCCCGCCAGAA
>JACMOF010000374.1 GCA_014378155.1 Caulobacter sp.
GGTCAAGGTTCGCTGTCAGCCATCGGGGCGGATTTGAGCGGCGACTTCGGCGCGACGCCCGATGTCCAAGCAGGGCCATCAGGGCCGCGACATAGCGTGTTCTTGAATTGTTCTCGCTGATGATCCATGATCTGGCCATGGTCGCCCCCGCCAATCTCCCAGGTCATCCTCCCGTCCTCGCGCGCGGCCGTGGGGCCAAGTCCAACCGCACCGGTCGTTTCGAGAGCCAGGTTAGTGAAACCTTCGACGACGGTTGGGCCGCAGAGGAGGAGCCGGCCCAGATCGCCACCACGCTGCAGCCGATGAAGTCGCGAAGCATCATCGCCCGCAACGACAGTCCCGACATCGGTTTCGAGGCCTCGATCAATCCCTATCGTGGCTGCAGTCATGGCTGCATCTACTGCTATGCACGCCCGGCCCACGCCTATCTCGGCCACTCGCCAGGCCTGGATTTCGAGACCAAGATCTATTTCAAGCCCGAGGCCGGCAAGCTGCTGGAGCGCGAGCTGTCCAAGAAGGGCTACGCGCCGAAGATCATCCATATCGGCGGCGACACCGATCCCTACCAGCCCGACGAGAAGCAGCTTCGCGTGACCCGGGCGGTAATCGAGACCCTGGGCCGGTTTCGCCACCCGTTCTCGATCATCACCAAGTCGGCGCTGATCACCCGCGACCTGGATTTGCTGGGACCGCTGGGCCAGGCGGGTCTGGCGCGGGCGGCGGTGTCGATCACCAGCCTGGACCACCGGCTGTCACGCAGCATGGAGCCGCGCGCCGCCACGCCCAAGCGCCGGATCGACGCCGTGCGGCAGCTAACGGCGGCGGGCGTGCCGGTCACGGTGATGTTCGCGCCATCGATCCCGTCGCTGAACGATCACGAGATGGAGGGGGTGCTGGAGGCCGCCGCCGGCGCCGGCGCCACCTCCGCTGGCTACGTGGCCCTGCGCTTGCCGCTGGAGATCAAGGATCTGTTCGAGGAATGGCTGGCCGCCGAGCATCCCGACCGCGCCAAGCGGGTGATGTCGCTGGTCCGCCAGATGCGCGGTGGGGCGGCCTATAGTTCGGAATGGGGCAAGCGGATGACGGGCGAGGGGCCGGTCGCCGAGGTGATGGGCCAGCGGTTCGAGCTGGCGAAGAAGCGTTTCGGCTTGACGGGGCGGTTGGGACCGATGGACCTGACCCAGTTCGCCGTGCCGACCAAGGCAGGAGATCAGCTGTCGCTGTTTTGAGGTTGTGCGTCCTTCGAGGCTCGCCTGTGGCTCGCACCTCAGGATGAGGTAAGTGGTTTGCTTTTGAGTTCCTCATCCTGAGGCGCCCGCGCAGCGGGCCTCGAAGGACGCACGGCGCCCCTTGACCTAAGCCCCGCAATCCGCCTGAACCAGCCCCATGATCTCCGTCGTCCTGCCCACCCACAACAGCGCCGCGCGCCTGATCCAGGTCCTGACCCTGCTGGTGCCCGCCGCGGTCGATGGCTTGGTCAAGACCGTGATCTTCGCCGACGCCGGCTCCACCGACGCCACCCTCGACATCGCCGAGGACAGCGGCGCGCGGGTGGTCACGGTGCAGGGCGACGCCGGGACACGGCTGGCGGCCGGCTGCGCGGCGGCCACGAGCGCCTGGATCCTGGCCCTGGGGGAGGACCTGACCCTACCGGAAGCCTGGCGCGTGCCCGTCGAGGCGCATCTGGCCGGCGGCGGCGGCAACCCCGCGTTCGCCGCCGCGCCGGGGCCTCTGGGCCTGCCGGGACGGCCGCGGGCGTTGCTGGTCAAGCTGGA
>JACMOF010000375.1 GCA_014378155.1 Caulobacter sp.
CGCCCTTGCGCCACAGGACCAGGGCTCGGTCGGCGGACCGCGCCACGACGCCGGCCCCGTCGGCGGCGATCCACAGGGCCTCGATCGGATCGTCGGGGAACTCGTCGGTCAGCAGGGCGCGCGCGCCTCCGGTGTCGAGCGGTGGCGTGGCTCGCGCAATGCGCGCCCAGGCCGCCAAGCCCACCAGCAGGGTCACGGCCGTGGCCGAGCCGAGCAATTGAATTATCATCGCCTTGTCCAAGCCGACGCCTTCCTCCCCGTTTTCTTTCAAGGTCGGGCTGTAGGCGTCGAGCGTCAAGGGCGACGTGGGGTTAGGCCCGCCCACTTGCCCCCTACGGGCCTTCGGCCGTCTTCCCCCAGAGGGGGAAGAGCCCGCGCGGGGCCCCGCCCCCGAGGGGGGCGGACAGGCGGCGAAGCCGCCAGGTGGGGGCAAGTGAGCGGCCCCTTAGGCTAGAACTTCCGAGCGTAGCCGACCGACATCACATTGGCGTCGGCCGCGTCGTTGTCGCGGAACTGTTGGCGGGTGTAGTCGACGCGGACGCCGTTCTTGTCGTCGACCTTGTACTGGGCTCCGACGCCGTAATTGACGCTGTCGGCGTCAAACTTGTTTTCGACGCCCGCTACGGTCTGCTTGAACTGGCTGTTGCCGTAGCCGACACGGGCCAGCAGGTCGATGTGAGGCGTCACCGGCAGGAAGCCGACGCCATAGACAGCGGCCTGATGGGTCTGTTCGAGATTGGATCGGACGCCGTTAGTGTTGATGTTGTCGTCCTTGACGCCGCCGGAAAGCTCGCCCTCGACGCCGAAGTGCGGGGTCAGCTTGGCGCCCAGGCGGCCCTGCACCACGCCGGTGTCGGCGCCTTCTGCGCGGGAGCCGGCGTAACCCAAGGTCCCATAGACCTCTTGAGCGTGCGACAGGGCGGGAACGGCGGCGATCGCCAAAGAAGCGAAGATGGGCGTGGCGAGGGCCACCGACATGAGAGTTTTCATTGTTTTACTCCTGATACTGACGAGACTGGGGAGCGCCTCGACCCGGCTTGAGTAGTGTCGCCATGGGGCCGCGATAGGTCGCGGAGCGGACGGGTTTGGGGCCATTGCGTGTCGTTCCCGACATGTCCAAGGCGAATGTGGCGGCGCCGCATCGTTCCCCTCGCTGAGGCGAAAAGCTCGTGGCGTGGCGCCCAGGCCGCACCGTCGAAGGTGACGGGGGCGTCAGGCGTGCTATTGATCCTCCAGCACAAAAATCAGAGACGCGTCCTGCCACCTTTTCGTGGGGAGGCGCGCCAAGCGTCACCGGGACCGCCGCCTTTGCATAAAGCCGTCATCGTCGCCACGGGGCTGTTCACCCCGCCGTTCAGCGTTTCGAACACCGAGTTGGTCGAAGCCTTCAACAGCTATGTGGAGCGCTTCAACGCCGCCAACGCCGAGGCCATCGCCGCCGGCGAGGTGACGGCCCTGGCCCCCTCCTCGCCCGAGTTCATCGAGAAGGCCTCGGGCATCAAGGCCCGCTATGTGATGAACAAGAGCGGGATCATCGATCCCGAGATCATGCGGCCGGTGCTGCCCGAGCGACCCAACGACCAGATCTCGATCCTGGCCGAGATGGCCGTCGAAGCGGCAAAGCAGGCGATCGAGCGCTGGGGAAAGCCGGTCTCGGAAATCGGGGCGGTGATCTGCGCCGCTTCCAACATGCAGCGCGCCTATCCCGCCATGGCCATCGAGGTGCAGCAGGCCCTGGGCATCGAGGGCTTCGCCTTCGACATGAACGTCGCCTGCTCCTCGGCCACCTTTGGCCTCAAGACCGCCGCCGACTTCATCGCCGTCGGCAGCGCCAAGGCGGTGTTGATGGTCAATCCCGAAATCTGCTCGGGCCACCTCAACTTCACCGACCGCGACAGCCACTTCATCTTCGGCGACGTGGCCACCGCAGTGATCCTGGAAGAGGAAAGCCAGGCGTCCGGCGGCTGGGAGATCCTGGGCACGCGGCTGAAGACGCAGTTCTCCAACAACATCCGCAACAATTTCGGCTTCCTCAACCGCACGGCCCCCGAGGGCGAAGGCGCGCGCGACAAGCTGTTCGTGCAGGAAGGCCGCAAGGTGTTCCGCGAGGTGGTGCCCATGGTCAGCCAGATGATCGTAGAGCACGCCAGCGATATCGGCGTCGATCCCACGGGGCTAAAGCGCCTCTGGTTGCATCAAGCCAATATCAACATGAACGAGATGATCGGTCGCAAGGTGCTGGGGCGCGACCCCGAGCCGGGCGAGAACGTCATCATCCTCGACACCTACGCCAACACCAGCTCGGCCGGCTCGATCATCGCCTTCCACTCGGCCAATGACGACTTCGCGGTGGGCGAGACAGGGCTGATCTGCAGCTTCGGCGCGGGCTATTCGGCGGGCACGGTGTTCGTCCGGAAGCGGTAGAGCGCCTCGAGCATTCAGAGGCTCGACCTATTGGTCATCGATGGTCGTCGCGCGCCCGATCGGCTCGCAGCAAATCCAGGCTCGACGGCCCGGTCTGCGGGCCAAGCGCGGCACGCACGGCGTCAAGGCGCGCAATAATTTCTCGCCGCTCCAGCGCGACGCTGGCCGCCAGCGTCTGCCGCGCCTCTTCCTCAGCCGAGGTCGCGTGATCGACCGCGCACCGCTTCAGCGCGTCGATGGCGCTGCCGTCGAGGTTGCAAATGGAGATGTGGCCCATGGTTGCAGAATGTCTCAGGCCCGAGATCAATCCAATCGCACCAGCTTATCGGATCGGCTGGAACGTGACCGGCGTCGCGGCCCCATTATCGGCCTTCAGCGTCCAACCGCTCGCCGACCGGCCGATGGCGTAGCAGGTCCGCGTCCCGCGCACTTCCGCCAGGCAGAGTTGATCGCCTTCGATGCTGTATCGCCCCTGGTCGATGCCGAAGTCGTGGCGCTGGAACCAGGAGCCGTCGCGCTTGAGAATCAGGTCTCCGGTCCCCACGGGCTGGATCCGCTGGAAGGCGACCATCTGGCCGACGAAGGCCGCGCGGGCTGCGGCCGCGTCGAACGCCCGGACCTCAGCCTTCGGATGCGCCGCCTTCCAGTCCATCGCGGTGCGAATCCGGCGCCCCACCGCCGGATGATCGTAGAACAGCACCTCCTCCAGACGCCCTGGCGTCGCCGCCCGGTACTCGATCGTCTTGACCAGCGCCTTGGACAGGCCGTCGGGCTCATTGAAATGAACAAGGCTGTAGCGATCGGCGTCGCTTTCGGCGATGCGGATCAGGCTGTTGGTCAGCGGCGCGCCCAGCAAGCCCAGCACCGCCAGGATCACGCTCAGCGCGGGCAGTCCGGCCGGATCGGCCACGCCCCTCACCATGTCGGCCCCAAGCAGGGCCGCGACGGGATTGAACAGTCGGTCGACCAGGAAGAAGGCCAGCGTGGCCAGCAGGCTCATGACCCCGGCGATCCATAGGGCGTGGTAGTGGGCGTAGTGGCCCATCTCATGGCCGACCACGCCGCGCACCTCGGCCAGGTCCGCGCCCTGCTTGAACATGGTGTCGCTCATCGCCACCCGCGCCGATCCGAACAGGCCCGAGACGTTGGCGGTATAGGCGTTGGACTGCTTGGAGCCGTCATAGACGAAGATCTTGTCGGCCGGGATGCCGTTGGCCTGGGCCATCGCCACGACCTGATCGCGCACCGGACCGGCCGGCGCGGGCACATACTTGTTGAAGATGGGCTCGATATAGATCGGGGCAAGTACCTGGATCACGCCAAAGAACACTGCCGTCAGCGCGCCACTCCACAGCCACCACGTGCGCGGCGCCTTGCGGATCAAGGCGTACAGCGCGACGAAAAACAGTCCCAGCAGCACCGCCGTGATCGCCAGGCTGATCCCGGCCTCGCCTAGCCAGGCGACGAAGGCCTGGCTGGTCAGCCCGTACGACTTCTGCCGCCACCAATCGCTGTAGGCCGACCAGGGCAGGCTGAGCAGACCGTCGATCACCAGATAGGCGACTCCCACCCCGAAACTGACCAGAACCGGCCGGGGACGGCGCTTCTCCAGCCGCCTGCGCAGGCCGACCAGCACGCCGCTGCGGACGATCAGCCATGCGACCACCAGCGAGACGACGAAGCCCCACAGCAGCAGCCAGTGGCCGCCCTGCGTATAGGCCGTGGCCTTGGCGTGGGCTTCCGGCGGCAGTTTCGCCAGATAGGCCGCCGTGGCGGCGGCGGGATCGAACAGATGAGCCATGTGACAGCGTCCCCCAGGTACTCGTGGCCGGCAGCAAAACAGAGGGCGCCGCGCGCGTCAGGTTAATTCGCGGTCAGGTTGGGTCGTCCGGACCCCAACGGCGCTGCTTGCCTCTAGCGGCCGGACGCGGGCTGTATAGAACTGCACGTTCGACTTTCGCTCTTGAGGCTTCCGCATGCGATTCCCCGTTCGTCGTCAGCTCCTGCTTGGCCTCGCCCTAGGCGCCGCTGGCCTCATCCTCGCCGGCTGCGGCAGCCAGTCCGGCAATGTCGCGCAGACCGGCCTCAAGCGTATCGAGGCGACCAAGACCCTGCGGATCGGGCTCGAAGGCACCTATCCGCCGTTCAACTTCCAGGGCAAGGACGGCCAGCTTACCGGTTTCGAGGTCGACTTCGCCAAGGCCCTGGCGGCACAGATGAAGGTCAAGGCCGAGTTCTCGCCATCGCCGTTCGCCGGCCTGTTGGGCGCGCTGGAATCCAAGCGCATCGACGTGGTGATCAACCAGATCACCATCACTCCTGAGCGCGCCGCCAAGTACGACTTCTCGCGGCCCTATACGATCTCCGGCATCCAGATTATCACCCGCAAGGGCCAGACGGGCGTCGCCGCGCCCGCCGACCTGGCTGGCAAGAAGGTGGGTGTCGGCCTGGGCACCAACTACGAGAGCTGGCTGCGGGCCAATGCGCCCGGCGCCATCGTCCGTACCTATGACGACGACCCCACCAAGTACCAGGACCTGAAGGCTGGCCGTATCGACGCGGTGCTCAACGACCGGCTGGTGGCCGCCGACTTCGTCAAGACCACGCCGGATTTCGTGGCCTCGGGCCCGGCCTTCGCCAGCCAGGGCATGGGCGTGGCCATGCTGCGCGATCCGGCCCTGCAGGTGGCGATGGACGAAGCCATCGACGCGATGCGCGCCGACGGGCAGTTGGCGGCGATCTCGATCAAGTGGTTCGGCGCGGACGTGACGAAGTGAGGCTGACAAAAAACGGTTGTCATCCCGGACGAGCGCGCAGCGCGAAGATCCGGGACCGACGCGTGAACGCTGGCGCTTCCGGCGGTCCCGGATCTGCGCTCCGCTTGTCCGGGATGACAAACTTGGTGGGTTCGGTCTGATATGTCCGCCGCGCTCGACCTGCTCGCGGAGTCCGCCCCGCTGCTCCTGAAAGGCGCGGGCTACACCGTGCTGCTCAGTGTCATCGGCATGGGTGTGGGCTTGGTGATCGGTTTCGGCCTGGCCCTGATGCGGCTCTCCCGCAGTCCCCTGCTGCGCTGGCCGGCGGCGGTCTATGTGTCGGCGATCCGGGGCACGCCGCTGCTGGTGCAGCTGTTCCTGATCTATTACGGCCTGCCGCAGCTGGGGATCGAGCTGCCGCCGCTGCTGGCGGCCGGCATCGGCTTTTCGATCAACATTGGCGCCTATGCCGGCGAGATCCTGCGCAGCGCCATCTCCGCCGTCGACAAGGGCCAGTGGGAGGCCGCCAGCGTGCTGGGCATGAGCCGCGGCCAGGCCCTGCGCCGGGTGATCCTGCCCCAGGCCGCCCGCACCGCCGTCGCGCCCCTTGCCAACAGCTTCATCAGCCTGGTCAAGGACACCTCCCTGGCCGCCACGATCCAGGTGCCCGAGTTGTTCCGCCAGGCCCAGCTGATCACCGCCCGCACCTACGAGATCTTCACCATGTATCTGGCGGCCGCCGCCCTCTACTGGATCCTGTCCAGCCTGCTGGCCTTGGGCCAGGGCCGGCTGGAGCGTCAGGCGGAGACCGGTCGATGAGCGACAGCATGGGGAGCGCCATAGCCGCCACGGGCCTGGTCAAGCGCTTCGCCGCCGTCACCGTGCTGAACGGAGTCGACCTGACCGTCAGCCCCGGCGAGGTGGTGGCGATCATCGGTCCCAGCGGCTCGGGCAAGAGCACCCTGCTGCGCTGCCTGGCGGGCCTCGAGCTGATCGACAGCGGAACCCTCACCGTCGCCGGCGTGACCGCTGGCGGAAAAGTCCCTCTCGCCCGCGCGCTGAAGGGCCGGGTCGGCTTCGTCTTCCAGAACTTCAACCTCTTCCCGCACCGCACCGCCGCCCAGAACGTCGCCGAGGGCCCGATCGTCGTGCGCGGCGAGAAATCCGCCGTGGCGCTGGACAAGGCCAGGGCCCTGCTGACCAAGGTCGGCCTGGGTCACCGGGTCGACGCCTATCCGCGCGAACTCTCCGGCGGCCAGCAGCAACGCTGCGCCATCGCCCGCGCCCTGGCCATGGATCCGGAGGTCATTCTGTTCGATGAACCGACCTCGGCGCTCGACCCCGAACTGGTCGGCGAAGTGCTGACCGTGACCCGCGACCTGGCCGCCGAGAAGCGCACGATGGTGATCGTCACCCACCAGATGGACTTCGCGCGAGATGTGGCAGATCGGACGATCTTCATGGATGACGGCGTTATTATTGAACAAGGCCCTTCCAACGCCGTGCTGGGTTCGCCTAAGGAAGAGCGCACGCGGCGATTCCTCAGCAAGGTGAGCGGACTTAGGTCATAATTTGGCCCTCGGCGCCCCCCACCTCATCGCCGCCGACGCCGTGTGCATTGAGGCGAGGTCCCAGTGAAACCCTATATCGATCTGCAAGGCGCCAATGGCGCGGTCTACCGTTACAAGCTGGCCGAGGATCGCGATCCTCGGACGACGATCGCTGGCAATTTCATCTTCGTCGATGCGAGCGGAACCGTGGTCTATGCCGGTGAAGCCAACAACCTGCATGGAGCGGGCAACCGCTTCCCCGAGGCGTCGGAAAAGCACAAGGCCGAGTATCTGTACACGCGCCTCAACGTGTCGGGCGCCTCGCGCGCCGAGGAGCTGCAGGACATCATCACGTCGCTGAAGCCGGTGATGAACAAGGGCGAATAGCCCCTGCGACATCCGCGCATCGGCGACGTCCACATCTGACGCACGCTTCGCTATGGTGAAGCCCTATGCGCCCCGAGATTCTCTTTCCGCTGTTCACGCCGGTCTCCACCCTCAAGGGCGTGGGGCCGCGCGTCGCGCCGCTGGTTGAACGGCTGGCGGGGCCGATCGTGCGCGACGTGCTGTTCACGCCGCCCACAAGCCTGATCCGCCGGACGGCCACCACCTCCGATCGGGCCATCGACGGCCAGGTCCAGACCTTCGTGGTCACCATCGACGCCCACCTGCCGCCGCAGCGTCCGGGCCAGCCCTGGCGCGTGCGGGCCTGGGACGAGTACGGCTTTGTCACCTTGACCTGGTTCAAGGGTTTCGGCTCGCATCTGGAGCGCGCCCACCCGGTCGGCGCACGACGGGCGGTCAGCGGCAAGGTCGAGCGGTTTGGCAGCGAGATCCAGGTCGCCCATCCCGACTATCTGTTCGGGGCCGACCGCGCGGGCGACATCCCGCCGGTCGAGGCCGTCTATCCCGCCACCGCCGGCCTGCCCTCGCGCACCTTCCGCAAGTTCGCCCTTGAGGCCCTGGAGCGCGCCGCCGCCCTGCCCGAATGGCAGGACCCGGCCTGGATGACCCGCGAAGGCTTCCCCGCCTGGCGCGAGGCGCTGGCCCTGCTGCACAATCCCCAGGCCGAGATCGACCTGTCGCCGCTGTCGGTCACGCGTCGCCGCCTGGCCTATGACGAACTTCTGGCTCACCAACTGGCCTTGGCCCAGCGCAAGGCGGCCAAGCGCGCCCACCCCGCCCCGCGCATTATGGCCGGCGACCTGTCGGACGCCGCTGAAAAGGCCCTGCCCTTCCGCCTGACCGGCGCCCAGATCCGCGCCCTGTCCGAGGTCCGCGGCGATGTCGCCAGCGGCGAGCGCATGGGCCGGCTGCTGCAGGGCGATGTCGGCTCGGGCAAGACCGTGGTGGCCATGCTCGCCATGGCCGACGCCGCCGCCTCGGGCCTGCAGTCAGCCCTGATGGCCCCCACCGAGATCCTGGCCCGCCAGCACTACGAGACCCTGGCCCCGCCGCTGGAGGCCCAGGGTCTGGCGGTGATCCTGCTGACGGGGCGCGACAAGGGCCCCGCCCGCGCCTCGAAACTAGCCAAGCTGGCCGACGGATCGGCCGCCGTGGTCGTCGGCACCCACGCCCTTTTCCAGGACGACGTGGCCTTCAGCGCGCTCGGCCTGACCATTATCGACGAGCAACACCGGTTCGGCGTCAACGAACGCAAGCGCCTGCAGGCCAAGGGGCTTCATCCTGACTTGGGGGGCGCCCACCTGCTGGCCATGTCGGCCACCCCGATCCCGCGCACCCTGGAACTGACGATGTTCGGCGACCTGGACGTCTCGCGCATCGACGAGAAGCCGCCCGGCCGCACGCCCGTCGCTACCCGCGCCGCGCCGACCCCGCGCATTCCCGAAATCATCGCCCGCCTGAAGGCGGCGGCCGAGGGCGGGGCCCAGGCCTTCTGGATCTGCCCGCTGGTCTCGGAATCCGACAAGATCGACCTGCGCGACGCCGAGCGCCGCTCCGCCAGCTTGCGCGAGGCCATCGGTCCCAGCGTCGGCCTGGTCCACGGCCAGATGAACGCCGCCGACAAGGACGCGGTGATGGCCGACTTCGTGGACGGCAAGGTCAGCGTGCTGGTCGCCACCACCGTGGTCGAGGTCGGGGTCAATGTGCCCAACGCCAGCATCATGGTGATCGAGCACGCCGACCGCTTCGGGCTCGCGCAGCTGCACCAACTGCGCGGGCGCGTGGGCCGAGGGTCGCGCGAGAGTTCCTGCGTGCTGCTCTACGACCCGCCGCTGTCGGAGGTGGCCCAGCAGCGACTCGACATCCTGCGCCGTAGCGACGACGGCTTCGAGATCGCCGAAAAGGACCTGGAGCTGCGCGGCGGCGGCGATCCGCTGGGCCTCAAGCAGAGCGGCTTCCCCGCCTACCGCCTGGCCGACCCGGTGGCCCACCGCGACCTGATCGCCGTGGCCGCCGACGACGCCCGGCTGATCCTGGCCCGCGACCCGGACCTGACCTCGCCGCGCGGCCTGGCGGTGCGGACCCTGCAGGAACTGTTCGACTGGAAATCGGCCTCGCCCCTGAACGACGCGGGGTAGGCCAGCCGACGAAGTCGGCTTGAATGACGCTGGGTAAGGTCTGAAATGCTGGCGACCATGGATGTTCCGGCCGCCCTCTCCGCCTTGGCGCCGCGCCTGTCACCCGGCGCGGCGACGGCGCTCAACGCCCGGCGGTTGTCGGGCGGCGCCAGCCTTGAAACCTGGGCTTTCGACCTCGACGACGGCGCGGCGCTAATCCTGCGTCGGCGCCCGCCGTCGGCGCTGATGAGCGACACCGCCCTGCCCCTGGCCACCGAGGCCGTTCTGCTGGCCGCCGTCCGTCCGCGTGGCGCGCCCGTGCCTGAGGTGGTCCATGTCTGCGCGCCAGGGGACGGCCTCGGCGAGGCCTATCTCATGCGCCGGCTGGAGGGCGAGACCCTGGGCAAGCGCATCGTCCGCGACGAGGCCTTCGCCGGCGTGCGGCCTGGCCTAGCGCGCCGGTGCGGCGAGGTGCTCGCGGCGATCCACGCCACGCCCCTGGAGGGCCTGCCGCCCTTGGCGACCTCCGACGCCGCCAACGAACTTCAGCGCTACGAGGCGGTCTACCGCGACCTTCGCCCGCAACGGCCGATCTTCGAAGCCGCATTCCGCTGGTTGGAAAGCCGCGCGCCACCGCTTGAGCGGCCGGTGCTGGTCCACGGTGATTTTCGCAACGGCAACCTGATGATCCACCCCGCCAGCGGCCTGGTCGGGGTTCTCGACTGGGAGCTGGCCCACCTCGGCGACCCGGCCGAGGATCTGGGCTGGATCTGCGTCAATTCCTGGCGATTCGGGCAATGGCGCAGGCCGGTCGGCGGGTTCGGTGACTATCAGGACCTGCTCGACGGCCACGCGGCGGCCGGCGGCGGAGCGGTGTCGCTGGAACGTCTGTTGTTCTGGCAGGCCCTGGGCTCGCTGAAATGGGGCGTCATGTGCCTGATGATGTATGCGAGCTTCGCCTCGGGCGCCGATCGCTCGATCGAGCGGGCGATGATCGGCCGCCGCGCAAGCGAGGCCGAAATCGACCTCGTTCTACTGATGGAGCGGCTAGGATGATCACCCACCCCACCGCCGACGAACTGCGCGAGGCCCTGGCCGGGATCGACGAGGCCTCGGCCGGTGATGCGCGCGCGGCGTTCCTGGCGAGGGTCGCCGACAATGCCCGCGCCACGCTTGAGCGCGAAGCGGCCCTCGGCCCGGTGGCGGAGGCGGCGGCGGTGGCGCGGTTGAAAGTCCTGCTGGGCGTGGACGGCGGTTTCGAGGCGCTGAACGCCGAGCTCTGCGCCCGCCTGAGCGACGGCCGGCTATCGCCCCTAGACCCGGCGGTGCTCGCCCATCTGCAGGCCAGCGTGATCGACCAGATCGCCATAGACCAGCCGAGCTATTCGGGTCTGATGGCGCTGGCCGAGCCTTGCTAACGCCGGACCATCGTCATGGCTGATCCGACGGGGCGCCCGGAATGCGAACCAGATCCGTGCGCGCCCTCAGCGTCGCTACCCGCGCCAAGGCGTCGGCCTCGACGTCGGCCCAGAACAGGTTGAAGCCGTCGACCTTGCGGCGATCGGTCCAGGACCCGGAATCCCGCAGCGACGTCGATTTCGGCCGACCAGTGTGCAGCAGCCCGTTCTCGCACTGCGCCCAGACCTGGCGCTTGAGCAAGGCGGGTCGCGAGCCCCATTCGAGGCCGGTGGCGTTGGCCGAGCCGAGGTTGAGCCGCGCGGGCTGGCGCACCTCGGTCTGGGCGCCGACCAACGGGTTGACGCACAGCGGTGCGCGGCCTTCGAGATTGATCAGGTCGCCCGCGCTGCTCCAGACCAGGGACCGACCGGTAAACTCCTGGGCCTGCTGGAAATCGCCGTCCACCAGCGACGCCCAGGCCACCACGCACTCAGCCTGGGCCCGATTGGCGCAGGCCGGGACCGCCGCGTCGGGGCCGTATTCATCGGCGGGGACCACCGTCTCGATCAGATAGACCGCCGCCAGCCGAGCCCTCACGGCCGGGTTCGGCGCGATCTCATCGTTCAGCAGGCGCGCCGCCAGGATGCCGCCCTGTTCGACCCCGACCAGCACGATCGGCCGGCCGTTATTGTCGTGTTGCAGGTAGTAGCGGAAGGCTTGGCGCACGTCGTCATAGGCGAAGCGCCGGGCGTCGCGGGCGTCGTCGCGCAGAGTCAGGAAAGTGTAGAGGCTGGCCTGGCGATAGTGCGGCGCGAAGATTCGCCCGACCCGCGCGAACGGCGCGGC
>JACMOF010000376.1 GCA_014378155.1 Caulobacter sp.
TCCGCCGTCCCGGCCACGAACAGGTCGTACAGCAGCCGGCCCTGCGGCGTCAGCAGGCCGGTGAAGCGCAGTTCGCCCACGCCCAGGGTCTCGATCTCCTGGCTCAGCAGGCCGTTCAGGAAGCTTTTGGCGTCGATGCCCGAAACGGCGATCACGGCGCGGCTGAGGAGGGGGGCGATGACGGTCTGGCTCATGGCCCACATGTGGCCCGCCGGACGCGGTCGCGCCAGTCCCTGTCGGCGCGGAAAGCTGAGCCGTTATCGAGGGATGCGCCGACTCGCCTGTGGCCCTATACATGCACCGATGACACAGCGGGCCTTCCCGATTCTCTTCATCACCGCCACGCGTATCGGCGACGCCGTGCTTTCGTCTGGCCTGATCCGGATGCTGGCCGACCAGGTTCCCAACGCCCGCTTCACCATCGTCGCCGGACCGCTCGCCGCCCCCCTGTTCGCCCATGTTCCCGGTCTGGACCGGGTGATCGTCATGGAAAAGAGCAAGGGCAAGGGCCACTGGTTCAAGCTGTGGAACCAGGTGCGCCACAAGAAGTGGGGCCTGATCGTCGACCTGCGCGGGTCCGGCACGGCGCTCTTCCTGCGCCGCGACAAGCGGGCGATCTGGAAGAAGTCGCTGGGCGAGCCGGTGCACAAGGTGATTGACGCCGCCCGGGTGCTGAAGCTGGAAGGCGATCCGCCGCCGCCGCACCTCTACATCACCCCCGAGGTCCAGGCCCTGGCCGACCAGATGCTCAGCCCGCGCGCCGGCGACCCGACGGGCCCGCTCCTGGCGGTCGGCCCGGCCGCCAATTGGGTGGGCAAGATCTGGCCGATCGAACGGTTCGCCCAGACCGCCCAGCAACTTCTGGGTCCGCAGGGGCCGCTGGCCGGCGGCCGGCTGCTGATCATGGGCGGCCCCGGCGACAGCCGCATGGTCGAGGAACTGCGCATGGCCTCGGCGCGCGGCCGCTATGTGGACCTGACGGGGAAGGTCGATTTGCTGACCGCCTATGCCGCCCTCAAGCGCGCCGACCTGTTCATCGGCAATGACAGCGGCCTGATGCACATCGCCGCCGCCGCCGGCATCCCCACCATCGGCCTGTTCGGCCCCTCCGACGAGCGCCGCTATGCGCCGTGGGGCGTCAACACCCGGGCGGTGCGCGGACCGCGCTCGCTGGACCAGTTCCTGGCGGTGGATCCAGACCTGTCCCAAGCTATCCGCCACATGAGCGACCTGCCGGTGGCCACGGTCGTGCGGGCCGCCAAGGAACTGATGGCCCAGGTGAAGGCCGGGGCGCTGGCCGAGGCGCAAGCGGCGCTTGTTGAAGGCGACGCCGAGGAGTTGGCCGTAGAGGACGCGGCGGTGACGCCAGAGCTTTACCCGGTGGTCGAGGATGTCGC
Source organism: Caulobacter sp. (assembly GCA_014378155.1). Lineage (GTDB taxonomy): Bacteria > Pseudomonadota > Alphaproteobacteria > Caulobacterales > Caulobacteraceae > Caulobacter. Next base: position 1,398 of record JACMOF010000376.1, read on the forward strand.
GCCGGAACTCGACACGGTTCTCGACGAGGCTTCCGCTCTCTCCGCTCATTCCGACGAAAGTCGGGACCCAAGCTGAGTTTCACGGTGGGCTCCGCGCCCGCAACCGCCGACGCCGCTTGGGTCCCGACTTTCGTCGGAATCAGCGGAATGAATATTGGTCTTGCGAGCCAGGGCCCCCGGACCTAGACCGCCCCAAACCCTCGCAGTAGCGCGCGCCATGACCCAGACCTTCGACCTGATCGCCAGGCCTCGGCGGGAGAGATCTTCGACGCGACCGGCCTGACGCTGCTGCCGGGCGTCATCGACAGCCAGGTCCACTTCCGCGAACCGGGCCTGGAGTGGAAGGAAGACTTGGAAAGCGGTTCGCGCGGCGCGGCCCTAGGCGGCGTGGTCGCGGTGTTCGAAATGCCCAGCACCGAGCCGACCACCACCGACCACGACGCCCTGGCCGACAAGCTGGCCCGCGCCAAGGGCCGCATGCACACCGACCACGCCTTCTATGTGGGGGCGACCACGAGAACGCGACCTTCCTGGGCGAGCTGGAGCGCCTGCCCGGCTGCTGCGGGATCGAGGTATTTATGGGCGCCTCGACCGGCTCGCTGCTGGTCCAGGACGACGAGGACGTCGCCAGCGTCGCGGTCACGCCCCAGCACCTGACCCTGTCGCCCCCGAGGCCTATGGGTGGCTGAAGGGTTTCGCCCAGATGAACCCGCCGATCCGCTCGGCCGAGCACGTGGCCGGCGTTTGGCGCGGCATCGAGACCGGTATCGCCGACGTCCTGGGCAGCGACCACGCGCCCCACACCCGCGAGGAGAAGGCCCGGCCCTATCCGGCCTCGACCTCCGGCATGCCGGGCGTGCAAACGCTCGTTCCCATCGTGCTGACCCATGTTGTCAATGGCGGGTTGAGCCTGGAGCGCTTCGTCGATCTGACCAGCCATGGCGTCAACCGCATCTTCGGCCTGGCCGACAAGGGCCGCATCGCCGAGGGCTTCGATGCTGACTTCACCATCGTCGACATGAAGGCCCGGCGCACGATCACCCACGACTGGATGGCCACCCGCTCGGGCTGGACGCCGTTTGACGGTTTCGAAGCCAAGGCCTGGCCGGTGGCGACCATCGTGCGCGGCACGGTAGTGATGCGGGACGACGAGATCGTCGCCGAGGGGACTGGGGCGCCGGTTCGGTTCCTGGAGACCCTGGCGGGGTAAAGGTCCTCCCCCTGTGGGCCCCCTGTGGCGGAGGAACGGTTGCGCCGGCCTAGACTTGCGCTAACCTCCCTCCATGGATGGGACATCAGAAACCCAGGCGCGGTTCCGCGACCCCCGCTATGCGCCTCGGGCGCTGGAGGTGGAGCAGCGCGGCGACGTGCTGATCCTGCGCAATCCGACGCCCTATTCCTCGACAATCCAGACCGTGATCGCGCCGCTCGCCCGCTGGGCGGGGCAGGCTCCGCATCGCGTCTGGCTGGCCGAGCGAGACGGCGAAGGCTGGCGGACCGTGACCTATGGCGAGGCGGCGCGGCAAGTCGCCGCCCTGGCCGGCGGACTTTCGACCCTGGGCCTCAAGCGCGGCGACTGCCTGCTGATCCTGGCCCGTAATGGGGTCGACCACGCCCTGATCGGCTACGCAGCCATGAGCCTGGGCGCGGCGATCGCGCCGGTCTCTCCGCAATACGGCCTGAAGGGCGCGGACCTGACCCGTCTGGCCTTCGCCGTCGAACGCCTGAGGCCGGCCATGGTCTATGCCGACGACGCCGAGGCCTTCTCCAACGCCCTGGCGGCGCCGTTCCTGGCGGACCTGCCGGTGATCGCCAGCCGCAACGCCCGGCCTGGCGATGTCGGGTTCGAGAGCCTCTTGAACGCCCAACCCGCCGCGCCGGCTTGCCGCCCCGACGGCGCCGCCAAGCTACTGCTGACCTCCGGCTCGACCGGCCAGCCCAAGGCGGTGATCTGCACCCACGCCAACATCGCCCTGAACGCCGCCCAGATCGCCGCCTGCTACGACGATCCCGAGCCGCCGGTGCTGGTCAATTCCGCGCCCTGGAGCCACAGCCTGGGCGCCAACGCCATCCTGCACATGGTGCTGCACCGGGGTGGGACTCTCTATATCGACGCGGGCCAGCCGGTGGCGGGCAGGTTCGACGAGACCCTCCGCAACCTGCGCGAGGTCGCCACCACCTATCACAACATGGTGCCGGCCGGCTGGGGCCTGCTGGTCGGCGAACTGGAGCGCGATGCGGCCTTGGCGGCCAGGTTCTTCGAGAAGGTCCGGGTGCTGCAATATGGCGGCGCGTCGATGGCCCAGAGCATTCTGGACCGCGTCCAGGCCGTGGCGGTGCGCACCATCGGCGAACGGGTGACCTTCGCGGCCGGCTATGGCGCCACCGAGACGGGCCCGACGGCCTGCAACATCCATTGGCTCAACGCCCGCTCCGGCATGGTCGGCCTGCCCACGCCGGGCACGGCGGTGAAGCTGGTCCCAGCTCCCGGTGGGCCGGCCGACAAGTTCGAGATCCGGGTCAAGGGCCCGCAGGTCTCGCCCGGCTATCTGGATCAGCCGGAGGCCTCGCGCGACGCCTTTGACGAAGAGGGCTTCTACCGGCTGGGCGACGCCGCGCGGCTGGCTGATCCCTATGACCCTTCGGCCGGCCTGGTGTTCGATGGCCGGCTGGTCGAGAACTTCAAGCTGGCTAGTGGGACCTTCGTGGCGGCCGGAGCGCTGCGAGTGGCGGCTGTGTCAGCGATCGGCGGGGTGGTCTCTGACGCGGTGGTCTGCGGCGAGGGACAGGACGGCGTCGGACTGATGCTGTTCCTGGATCCCAGGGCCTGCGAGCGGCTGGGCGATGCGGCGGCGATGCGCGACGCGGTCCGCATCGGCCTGGAGGGCCTCAACGCCACGGCCAAGGGCGGCGGCAGGGTCGCCCGCGCCCTGATCCTCGACGGCGGGCCGGACGCGGGCTCGGGAGAGCTGACCGACAAGGGCTATATCAACCAGGCCCTGGCGCGCGACCGACGGCCGGCGGAGCTGGCCCGGCTGTTCGCGAGCGAACCGGACGACGGGGTTTTCGTATTCTCTTGAATTGTCATCCCGGACAAGGCCCGAAAGGGCCGCCGATCCGGACCGCCGGAAGCGCGGCGCTCACGCGTCGGTCTCGGAGCTGCGCGCTGGGCGCTTATCCGGGATCACAGAAGTCATGAAGTGAGAACCAAGGCATGAACGGCGCGGACGCCCTGATCACCACCCTGGCCGACAACGGCGTCACCGCCTGTTTCGCCAATCCCGGCACCAGCGAGATGCAGTTCGTCGCGGCCCTGGACCGCGAGCCCCGCATGCGCTCGATCCTGTGCCTGTTCGAAGGTGTGGCGACCGGGGCGGCCGACGGCTATGGGCGGATGACCGGGACGCCGGCCTGCACCCTGCTGCACCTGGGACCGGGCTATGCCAACGGCGCGGCCAATCTGCATAATGCGCGACGGGCGTTCACCCCAATCGTCAATATCATCGGCGACCACGCGACCGGCCATCGCCAGTACGACGCGCCGCTCAATTCCGACATCGCCGCCCTGGCCGCGCCCAACTCGCTGTGGGTCAAGTCGGCCGACAGCGCCGACGCCGTGGGGCCGCTGGCCGCCGAGGCGGTGGCCGCCAGCTTCGGAGCCCCAGGCGGGAACGCCTGCCTGATCCTGCCCGCCGACAGCGCCTGGAACGAGACCAAGGTGGCCGGCCCGGTGACGAAACATCCGAGGCCCAAGACGCCAGACCTGGCGCAGGTAGAACGGGTCGCCGAGGCGCTGAAGGCCGCCGCCAAGCCCGTGCTGCTACTGGGGAGCGTGGCCTGCGGCGAGGGGGGCGTGGCCGCCGCCGGACGGATCGCCGCCACCGGCGTGCGCGTGCTGACCGACACCTTCACCGCCCGCCAGGCGCGCGGCGAAGGACGCTTCCGCCCCGACAAGCTGCCCTATTTCGGCGAGGCGGCGCTGAAGGACCTCGACGGCGTCGATCTGATGATCCTGGTCGGGACCCTCGAGCCGGTAGCCTTTTTCGCCTATCCCGACCGGCCCAGCGTGCTGGTTCCGCAGGGCTGCGCCACCCTGACCCTAAGCGACCGGGGAACCGACGCGGCGGCCGCGCTCGAGGCCCTGGCCGACGCCTTGAACGCCCCGGCCAGGGGGGCGGTCGAGCCCTACGCGCCGCCGACCCCAACGGCCGGAAAGTTCGACGCCTGGGCCATGGGCGCCTCGATCGCCCGCCACATGCCGACCGGCGCGATCATCTCCGACGACGCAGTGACCGCTGGCCTGCCGATCTTCACCCAGACCCGGAACGCGCGCGCTCACGACTGGCTGTCCCTGACCGGCGGCGCGATCGGCCAGGGCGTTCCGCTGGCGATCGGCGCGGCCGTGGCCTGTCCCGACCGCAAGGTCCTGGCGTTGAGCGGCGACGGGGCGGGGATGTACACGGTGCAGGGCTTGTGGACGATCGCCCGCGAGAAGCTGGACGTGACCGTGGTGGTGTTCGCCAATCACGCCTATCGCATCCTCGGCATCGAGATGGGCCGCACGGGCGGCGGGGAGCCTGGTCCGGCCGCGTCACGATTGTTGGACCTTTCCAACCCGCGCATCGACTGGGTGGCCTTGGCCAGCAGTCTGGGCCTGCCGGCTGAGCGGGTGGAGACGGCCGAGGCTTTTGACGAGGCCATGGCCAGGGCCATGCGCGAGCCGGGGCCGCGATTCATCGAGGCGGCGATGCGGTAGGCAAGCGCCGCAGGACGCCCCCTCCGTCGGCTTCGCCGCCACCTCGCCCGTTTCACGGGTGAGGAGAAAGAACCCGCCTCCTCCTCACCCGCATCGTGACGGAGGGGGCGTCTTGGCGCCGCCCTAGGGCAACCGCAACACCGCCCGCAGTCCCCCCATCGGGGAGCGCTCGAGCGTCAGATCCCCGCCCAGTCCCCGCGCCATGTCGCGGGCGATGGCCAGGCCCAGGCCGACGCCCTTTTCGTTCTGGTTGCGCGACTCGTCGAGGCGGTTGAACGGTCGGAAAGCCTCCTCGTGCAGATCGTCGGGAATACCAGGGCCGTCGTCATCGACGAAGACCCACACCCCGCCGCTGGGCCGGGCGGTGGATGACACCCGCACGGTGTCGCCATGGGCGGCGGCGTTGTCGATCAGGTTGGCCAGGGCGCGCTTGAAGGCGTTGGGCCGCAGGATGGCCGACAGGTCGTCGCCCATCTGGGTCTCGATACGGGTTCCGGCCCGGGCCGCGCCGTCGCAGACGCCCTCGATCAGCGGCTTGAGCAGCACCTCCCGCGTCGCCTCGCCGCCCTCGCCGCGGGCGAACGACAGGTACTCGTCGATCATGTGCTCCATCTCGGACAGATCGCCCTGCATGGCCTGGATCTGGCCGCTGGGCTCGGCCAAGGCCAGCTCCAGCTTCAGCCGGGTCAGGGGCGTGCGCAGGTCGTGGCTGACCGAGGCCAGCAGGGCCGTGCGCTGCTCGATATGGCGTTGGATGCGGGCCTTCATGGCCAGGAAGGCCTGGGCCGCCATCCTCACCTCGCGCGCCCCATGCGGCTTGAAGGCCTCCTGGTCGATGCCGCGCCCGAAGGCGTCGGCGGCGTGGGCCAGGCGCTCGATGGCGCGCACCTGGTTGCGGATGAACAGGATCGCCACCGCAGTCAGCAACAGGGTCGCCACCACCATCCACAGGATGAAGATATGGCCCTGGGTGGCGAAGGCGCGATCGCGCGGAGCGATGATCCGCAGCACCCCCTCATGCACCTGCACCCGGATGTCGACATGGCCAGGATAGCGCGTGGTGTCGAACCAGAACGGGTCGTCCAGCCGGTCGTCGAGGGCGGTGCGCAGCGAGCGGTCCAGCGAGGCGAAGATCGACGGGCGCTGGCTGGTCGGCAGCTTGCGGCCCTTTTGCAGGGCGATAGACAGCGACATCGAGTCCTCGGCCCGCGCGGCCATCCTGTCGAGGGCGGCGGGCGAGGGGTCGTCCTTGTAGGTCTCCACCGCCCACGCTACGTCGCCGGCCAGGCCCTCGGACAGGCGGCTGGTCACGGTCTCCCAGTGAGCGTCGAAGAACGCCCAGGTGACGGCGATCTGCATCACCGCCACGGGCAGAACGATGATCAGCAACGACCGCCCGAACAGCGAGGTCGGCAGCCAGCGTATGATCTGCCGGGGGATGAAGAGCTTGGTGCGCAGACGGGTCATTAAATCCTCCCCCTGTGGGGGAGGTGGCGCGAAGCGCCGGTGGGGGGAGTTTTAGGGTCGTCGATCCTGGATGAGGTGATCCTCCGATCACTCCCCCCTCCGTCGCCTTCGGCGACACCTCCCCCACATGGGGAGGAGCTTTGAATTGCGGCCACGCTCATCAATCCGGCGCCAACCGATACCCAATGCCCCGCACCGTCTGCAGGTATCGCGGGTTCTTTGGATCCGGTTCGATCTTGCGGCGCAGGCGGGTGACCTGGACGTCCACCGCGCGGCCGGTGGGGTCGACGGTGTCGGCGGCCAGTTCCAGGCGATCGACGGGCTCGTGCGCCACCCGGGCCAGGCGGCGCAGCAGGGTGACCTCGGCCTCGGTCAGGCGGATCGGCTCGCCGTCGCGCGTCAGCTCGCCGCGCTCGGGCTCGAAGGCGCAGCGGCCCAGGGAAAGCTCGCGCGGGCCCGACGGCTTGGGGGTGGAGCGGCGCAGTATGGCCTCGATGCGCAGCAGCAGCTCACGCGGCTCGAAGGGCTTGGCCAGGTAGTCGTCGGCGCCGTGGGTAAGGCCCTCGATGCGGTCGCCGGTCTGGTCGCGGGCGGTCAGCATCAGGATCGGCGTCTTGCCGACCTCGCCGCCCTTGGCCCGCATCCGTTTGGTGAAGGCAAAGCCGTCCTCGCCGGGCATCATCACGTCGAGCACCAGCAGGTCGAAGTCCATCGACCCGGTCAGCCGGTCGGCATGGGCGGCGTCGGCGGCGGCGCTGACCCGGAAGCCGGCCCGGGTCAGGAACTCCTTGAGCAGGGCCCGGATGCGGTCGTCGTCATCGACCACCAACAGGTGGCGCTCGGCCCGTTCTTCAGGCGTCACAGGCCGTCCCTCCGATTGAGGCCGACACCCTGGCGCGGGCCGGCCAGGGCCGCCAGGATGCGGCGGGTTCCAGCCACCCCGTCGAGGCCGCCGGTGCGATAGGCCCGGCCGAGCAGGGCGCGCAAGCGCTCCGTCACCCGGGTCTCGAAGGCCGCGCCCTCGGGGGTCAGCATGGTCGGCCGCCGGCGTGCGTCCAGGTCGCCGGCCGCCTTCTGGACCAGGCCCAGGCGCGGCAGGTCGGTCAGGGTCTTGCTGGCCGCCTGCTTGGACAGGCTGGTCAGTTTCGACAGGTCCTGCACCCCGATGCCGGGCCGACGGCGCAATAGGAAAACGGCGCGCCAGTGCGAGCGGCCCAGGCCCGGACCCTCGGCCTCCAGCGCCGCGTCGACCGCCGCCCACAGGGCCGCCTCGGCCAGCAAGAGCAGCTCCAGCCCGCTGTCGAGCTGCTCCTCGCCGAGCAGCAGGCGAGGGTCTGTCGACCCCGCCGAGAGGCCCGAGGAGAGCGGCGTGACCACTAGCTTGCATCCATTTTATTTGACCTGCCGCCGCCTGGGGCGTCTAAGAACCGGATTCCAAATAAGGAGGTCTTGGACCGATGTCTCTCGTTCCCTTCGACGATCGCGATGGTTGGATCTGGCTGGACGGCCAGTTCGTTGCCTGGCGCGAGGCGAAGGTGCACGTATTGACCCATGGCCTCCACTACGCCTCCTCGGTGTTCGAGGGCGAGCGGATGTATGGCGGCGAGATCTTCAAGCTGACCGAGCATACCGAGCGCCTGTTCAAA
>JACMOF010000377.1 GCA_014378155.1 Caulobacter sp.
GGCAGCCAGCGCTTGATCTGGCGCGGAATGTACAGCTTGGCGCGCAGGCGCATTAGTCGGGCGCCAGCCGATACCCAATGCCCCGCACGGTCTGCAGATAGCGAGGGTTCTTCGGATCCGGCTCGATCTTGCGGCGCAGGCGGGTGACCTGGACATCCACCGCGCGGCCGGTGGCGTCGGCGGTGTCGCGGGCCAGCTCCAGCCGATCGACGGGCTCGTGCGCCGCGCGGGCCAGGCGGCGCATCAGGGCGACCTCGGCCTCGGTCAGGCGCACGGGCTGGCCGTCGCAGGTCAGCTCGCCGCGTTCGGGCTCGAACGAACAGCGGCCCAGCGACAGCTCGCGCGGACCCGAAGGCTTGGCGGCGGTGCGGCGCAGGATGGCCTCGATGCGCAGCAGCAGTTCCTGCGGCTCGAACGGCTTGCCCAGATAGTCGTCGACCCCGTGGCTGAGACCCTCGATGCGGTCCTGGGTCTGGTCGCGGGCGGTCAGCATCAGGATCGGCGTCTTGCCGACCTCACCGCCCTTGGCCCGCAGGCGCTTGGTGAAGGAAAAGCCGTCCTCGCCGGGCATCATCACGTCCAGCACCAGCAGGTCGAAGTCCATCGATCCGGTCAGCCGGTCGGCATGGGCGGCGTCGGCGGCGGCGCTGACCCGGAAGCCGGCGCGGGTCAGGAATTCCTTCAGCAGGACGCGGATGCGGTCGTCGTCATCGACCACCAGCAGGTGGCGCTCGGCGCGCTCTTCGGGGCTCAAAGGACGTCCCTCCGGTTCAACCCGACACCTTGGCGCGGACCAGCCAAGGCCGCCAGGATGCGGCGGGTTCCGGCCACCCCGTCCAGGCCGCCGGTGCGGTAGGCCCGCCCCAGCAAGCCGCGTAACCGCTCCGACACCCGTGTTTCGAAGGCCGCGCCCTCGGGGGTCAGCAGGGTAGGCCTGCGCCGGGCGTCCAGGTCCCCGGCCGCCTTCTGGACCAGGCCCAGGCGCTGCAGGTCGGTCAGGGTCTTGCTGGCCGCCTGCTTGGACAGGCTGGTCAGTTTCGACAGGTCCTGTACCCCGATGCCAGGCCGCCGGCGCAGCAGGAAGGCGGCGCGCCAGTGCGAACGGCCCAGGCCGGGACCCTCGGCTTCCAACGCCGCGTCGACTGCCGCCCACAGGGCCGCCTCGGCCAGCAGCAGCAGTTCCAGCCCGCTGTCCAGCTGCTCTTCGCCCAGGATCAGGCGCGGGTCGGTGGACCCTGCCGAGAGGCCCGAGGAGAGGGGCGTGACCACTAGCTTGCGTCCATTTTATTTGACCTGGCGCCCCCCGGGGCGTCTAAGAACCGGATTCCAAATAAGGAGGTCTTGGACCGATGTCTCTCGTTCCCTTCGACGATCGCGATGGTTGGATCTGGCTGGATGGCCAGTTCGTTGCCTGGCGCGAGGCGAAGGTGCACGTATTGACCCATGGCCTCCACTACGCCTCCTCGGTGTTCGAGGGCGAGCGGATGTATGGCGGCGAGATCTTCAAGCTGACCGAGCATACCGAGCGCCTGTTCAAA
>JACMOF010000378.1 GCA_014378155.1 Caulobacter sp.
CCGGGTCCAGACGCGCCAGATCTTCGTCTACGCCCAGGCCGGAGCCTTGGGCTGGAAGGGGCCGTGGAGAAAGATCATCGCCGCCGCGCTCGACCGTTTGCGCGCCGCCTATCAAAGGCCAGACGGGGCGACGCGCGCTTCGATCGGCGCCAACTGGGCGCCGATCGACGAAACGGCCATGCTCTAGGATCAGGCCTTCGTTTTGTTCGCGCTGGCCGCCGCCAGACAGGCGGACATAGATGACGCCAAACTGGAGAACGACGCCGTCAAGCTGCGCAAACAACTGTTGGCTGCCGCCCTGCCGAATGGCGCCATGCGCGAGGCCAGCGAACACCCTTTCCAGTCGAACGCGCACATGCATCTGTTCGAGGCCAGGCTGGCTTGGGAAGCCTTGAGCGACGATCCAGTCTGGGGCTCGATGGCCGACCGGATCGCCGGTCTGGCCATGGACGTCTTCATCGACCCCGAAAGGCGGATTCCTGCGCGAATTCTTCAACGACGACTGGACCCCCGCCGCCGGCGAGGACGGGACGTTGTTCGAACCCGGCCGCCAGTTCGAATGGGCCTGGTTGCTCGCCCGCTACGGCCTATTGCGCCAAGACGATCGTGCCCTTGCGGCCGCCCGGGCTCTCTACGCCAATGGCCGCAAGGGCATCGGCCCGCGCCCGCCCGTCGCACTCGACGCAATGAACGACGACATGACCATCCGCAGTCCGCGCGCCCGTCTCTGGCCACAGACCGAATGGCTGAAGTCATCGCTGATCCTGGCCAAGATTTCGGCCGGCGGAGAGCGGCACCTTTATCTGGAGGACGCTGCGACCGCCCTGCGCGCCTTACGGCTATACCTGACCGACGACGGCCTGTGGCGTGACAAGCGGTTCCCGAACGGGACCTTTCTCGACGAGCCCGCGCCCGCCAGTTCTTTCTACCATATCATCGCCGCCTTCGATCAGCTCAGCCGAACCTTCAAAGCGCTCGACCTCGGCGATGGGCGCAAACTGACGCTAGGCTAAGACTGGCGACGAAAGGAGCCGGCCGGCGTGCAGGCTGGCGACGCATGCGCACAGCCGGCCCAGCCATCCAACGGCCCGACGACCGCAGGCGCCGCCCGGGGGCGACGCCGGCGCGGATCCATCCGCGACATCGCTTTGCGCCCCGATGATCCGGCCCTGATCGGCGCGTCGTACGACAGCCGCAGCGTCAGACCCAGGCTTTGGAAGCGCGCCCCCCGTGTCGCGCCCCCCGGTGTCGCGTCGACCGCTTCGGCGCCGCCAAGGCCCGCGCCGCCATGGCCGGGCGGTCCACTGCCGCTCGGCGGTCACTCGCCCCCGAGCGTCCTGGAACCGGTGCGCTGCCGCGCGAGGCCGGATCCCAAGGCGTCTCTCCGCGCCCGAAATCGCACGGATTATGTTGGTTTTTCCCTCCCGAAGAGAGTCCCCTTGCCGAGCGCTCTTGGATTAGGCTTAAATTTCTGGTAACCAAGAAGTAGACCTTCATCTGAGACGAGACATGACGCATGTTTGACAGCGGAGCGGAATATTTGCGGCTCTTCGCCGGGCCTGCGGTCAAGCGTCCAGAGTTGCGGGATACAGCCCGCAGCAACTGGTGCTCGATTGTCCTCAAGCGCCTGTTCGACATGGGTTGCGCCCTGGCGGCGCTGATCGTTCTGGCTCCGGCTCTGTTCGCTATCGCCATCGCCATCGCTTTCGAGTCGCCCGGTCCGGTGCTGTTCCTCCAGCGCCGCACGGGCCAGGGCGGCAAGGTGTTCCGGATCATGAAATTCCGAACCATGACGGTGACCGAGGACGGCGACGTCATCAAACACGCCAGCAAGAACGACAAACGCGTCACCCGCGTCGGCGGCTTCCTTAGGGAAACCAGCCTTGATGAGTTGCCGCAACTGTTCAACATCTTGCTCGGAGACATGTCGGTGGTGGGGCCACGTCCCCACGCGCTGGCCCACGACACTCACTACGGCGCGCTGCTGCCGAAATACGTCGATCGGTTCGCTGTTCGCCCCGGTCTGACCGGCTTCGCCCAGGTCCAGGGGCTGCGCGGAGAAATCCACGATCTTGACTGTATGGCCCGCCGGATAGAGGCAGACGTCCACTATGCCGCCAGTTGGTCCTTCCGCAGCGATCTGCTGCTGATCCTGCGCACCTTCCCGATGCTTTGGAAGCGCGTCAACGCCTACTGAGGCGAACCCGCGTCGGGCCGAGGTCTGTCGCGAGGCCGATCATCATGCGGTGGGAAGCTCGCGCCTGGGCGTCGTGAGCTTCCCACCGTCATTGTAAAGGGCTGGGCTCTTCTCGCCGCTCCGGTCAGCCCCAGGCGGCTCGTTGGCGTTCCCGATCCCGGGGCGCGCAGTTACGGCGTTCAGACCAGTTGGGGGCCGGGGCCGAGGTGGCGGGGCAGGGGCCCGGAACCGGCGTCAAAGCCTGCCTTTCCCGACGCGTGGCGACCGAAGCGGCGTCGCGTGGGGCGCGGAGCTGCGCTGCGCAATGGGCCAGGGCCTCGGTCATGCGCGCTTCGACGGTCTGGGCCGGATGCCCAGATGATCGGCGATCGCATCGTTGCTCAGGCCGCTAAAGCGGCTGAGCACGAAGACGTCCCGAAGCTTTCTGCGGCATCCCGAGGACGATGTTCTTCAGGACGAGCGTCTCGACCTGGCCTGCGGCTTCCGCTCCGGGCTGGGTTCCAAGATTGAAGATGTCCAGTTCTGCCCGTCGCAGGATCTGCCGGTTGCCTGTCAGGAAAAGGTTGAGGGCGACCTGCAGCAGGAACGCCTTGGGTTTCAGGATCTGGACAGGCTCGACCTGGCGCAGGAGGCGCAGATAGGTTTCCTGCGCCAGATATTCGGCGAGATCGGCCCGTAACGCCGACGAAGCGATCGCAGTAGCCACGCGCCATGGGTGTTGATTATCGCTTCCAGCTCACCCCCGTTCGAGGGTGCCGGAGATGGGCTCGCGTATCGGCCGTCTGAGGCCAAGGTTTCGCCTCCGATGAAAGGCCGCTCGGGCGATGGCTCCGGGTTCCGAGAACGGGTCGAGGCGGGCAAGAGGGGGCACGGGCCGCAACGCACAGGAAAACCGCGCATCGCGCCGCCTGGGTCGCCTTGGCTCATTCGAGGTTCTCACGCCTCGACGTCCCTACGCGACGCCCGACCATGATCTTCTGGACATGGCCGTCTCGCCGCCAC
>JACMOF010000379.1 GCA_014378155.1 Caulobacter sp.
CGAACGGCTTCTCGATCTCGTAGACGGCGTCGTCCAGCTTGTCGCGAAACAGCTGCTGGGCGTCCTGGACGCCTTGGTTGTAGTAATAAGGCCCCATCTGCTCGGAGATGAAGTCCAGCAGGAACCCCACCTGCAGCGGGCTGGCCTCGCAGTCGAGTTCGCGGTCGAGATAGCGCGTCAGCCTATCGAGCAAGGCGTCGCGCTTCTGCTTGTTGAACTCGATCTTGGCCATCTAGCCGCCCCCTTGGCCAATCGCCCCGAAGCACCAGGCCAGCACCGACTTCTGAGCGTGGATGCGGTTTTCCGCCTCGTCCCAGGCCAGGGAGCGGGGGCCGTCGAGCACCGCGTCGGTGACCTCCTCGCCCCGGTGAGCCGGCAGGCAGTGTAGGAACACGCCGTTGTGGGACAGGTCCATCAGGGCGTCGTCGACCTGGTAGGGCTCCAGCGCGGCCAGGCGCTCGTCGTGATCGGTGTCGCCCATCGAGACCCAGGTGTCGGCCGCCACCACGTCGGCCCCGCGCACGGCCGCCTTTGGATCGTCGGTCAGGGTGATCTGGCCCTGCAGCTCCTGGGCGCGGGCCAGGTCGATAAGGTCGGGATGGTAGATCGCCGGACAGGCGATGTTCAGCTTGAAGCCCAGCAGCGGCGCGGCGTGGATAAAGCTGGAGCACATGTTGTTGCCGTCGCCGACCCAGGCGATGGTCTTGCCGCCGATGTCGCCGCGATGCTCCTCGATGGTCAGCAGGTCGGCGATGACCTGGCACGGGTGGCTCTTGTCGGTCAGGCCGTTGATCACCGGCACGGTCGAGACCTGGGCGAAGCGCTCGACGTCGGCATGGCTGTTGGCGCGGATCATCACCGCGTCGACCATCCGCGACAGCACCCTGGCGGTGTCCTCGATGGTCTCGCCGCGCCCCAGCTGCATGTCGTTGGCGGTCGAGATGATCCCCGACCCGCCCAACTGGCGGATCGCCGCGTCGAACGAGAAGCGGGTGCGGGTAGAGTTCTTCTGGAAGATCATCGCCAGCACGCGGCCGTCGGCCGGGGCGTCGGCGTCGACCTTGCCCTTGCCCCAGCCGGCGCGGGCGGCTTTGCGGGCCTTGGCGTCTTCGAGGATGACCCGCAGCGTGGGGCCGTCGAGCTTCCACAGGTCGATGAAGTGTCTGGGCTGGGTCATCTGGTCCCCCTACCCCGCTCACCCCGGCGAATGCCGGGGCCCAGATTCATCTGGGAAGCAGCGGGCTTGATCTGGGTCCCGGCATTCGCCGGGATGAGCGGATTAGCGAATCTCAGGCCACCACGTTCTGCGCGGCCCGAGCGGCCTCGCAGGCCTGTTCGAGCTTGGCGATGGCCTCGGAGGCTTCCTCGACGGTCAGGTTCAGCGGCGGCAGCAGGCGCACGCAGTTATCGCCGCCCCCGGCCACCAGCAGCTTCTCGTCGCGGGCCAAAACCATGAACTCGCGATTGTTCGGGATCAGCTTGATGCCGATCAGCAGGCCCTTGCCGCGGATATCGACGATGATGTCCGGGAAGCGGTCCTTCAGGCCGTTCAACTGCTGGACAAAATAGCCGGCCACGCGCTTCACGTTGTCGAGGATCTCGTCGGTGTTGATCGTGTCGAACGCCGCCTTGCCCACGGCCATGGCCAGGGGGTTGCCGCCGAAGGTCGAGCCATGGACGCCCACGGTCATGCCCTTGGCCGCCTCGGTGGTGGCCAGGCAGGCGCCGACCGGGAAGCCGCCGCCCAGGGCCTTGGCCACGGCCATGATGTGAGGCTCGCCGCCCACTCCACCGTCTTGGGCCGCCCACTCATAGGCGAACAGCTTGCCGGTCCGGCCCATGCCGCACTGAACCTCGTCATAGATCAGCAGCACGCCGTGCTCGTCGCACAGCGCGCGCAGGCTGACCAGACAGTGCTCGGGAATGGAGCGCGCCCCGCCCTCGCCCTGCACGGGCTCGACGATGATCGCGGCCGTCGTGGGGTTGGCGATCGCGGCCTTCAGAGCGTCATGGTCGCCGAAGGTCAGCTGGCTATAGCCCGGCAGGCGGGGGCCAAAGCCCTCGACATAGCTGGGATTGCCCGAGGCGTTGACCGCCGCGTAGGAGCGGCCATGGAACGAGCCGTCGAAACCGAAGATCTCTATCCGCTCCGGCTGGCCATTGGCGGTGTGATATTTGCGGGCGGTCTTCAGCGCGCACTCGATCGCCTCGGTGCCCGAATTGGTGAAGAACACCACGTCGGCGAAGCTGTGGGCGCACAACCTATCCGCCAATTCCTCCTGCTCGGGGATCCGGTAGATGTTGGAGACATGCCAGAGCTTTTCGCCCTGGGTCTTCAGCGCCTCGACCAGCACGGGATGGGCGTGGCCCAGACCGTCGGTGGCGATGCCCGCCACGCAGTCCAGATATTCATCGCCGTCGGTCGAGAACAGGCGCGCGCCTCGGCCTCGCTCGAACGCCAGCGGGGCGCGGTTATAGACGCCCATGATGTGGTGTTGCGCGGCGGTAGACGACGTCGACGTGCTCAAGACAGCCTCCCAAAAAGGAAACAAGCCCCCGCACTGAAAGCGCGGGGACCGGAAGGCTGAGCGTTGTCGGCGCGTAACCGTGCTCTGTCAACAAACCGGGCGTGAATTTTGGGTGTCAGGGCACGCAAGCCACACTGTTTGCGGCCTCATCCAGCCCGCTCTCTCCCTCCGTCTTCGCGGCGAAGGCCGGGACCCAGATTCATCCAGAGCGGCTCGTGGGTTTCACCTGGGCTCCGGCCTTCGCCGGGGAGACGGATGAAGGTGGCCGTAGCTCAGGACGGTCGCCTAAGCCAATCGTCCATGACGGAGGCTAGCTCTTCAGCTTGTAACCGCTGCGAAACAGCGCCCAGCACCACAGGAACAACCCGACCGACAGCACCGCCGTCACCACCGCCCCGATCACCACCGAGCCGTCGGCATGGCCGATGAAGCCGTAGCGGAAGCCGTCGATCAGATAGAAGAACGGGTTGAAGTGGCTGGCCGAGCGGAACGGCTCGGGCAGCTTGTCGACCAGGTAGAAGGTGCCCGACAAGAAGGTCATCGGCATGATCAGGAAGTTGGTCACCGCCGCCAGCTGGTCGAACTTCTCTGCCCACAGGCCGGCCAGCACGCCGGCCAGGCCCAGGATGATCGCCGCCCCGACCGCGAAATAGACGATCGCCCACGGGTGGGAGATTTGCAGGCCCGCGCCCGGCAGCACGCCGATCACCAGGGCCGTCACCGCCCCGACCACGATGCCGCGCGTCGCCGCGCCCAGGCCGAAGGCTGAGACCTGCTCCAGCGGCGACAGCGGCGGGGTCAGGAAGTCCGGCGTCAGGCCCATCATCTTGGCCTGGATCAGCGAGGACGAGGCGTTGGCGAAGGCGTTGTTGAGGATGGCCATCATGATCAGGCCGGGGGCCACGAAATGGCCAAAGCTGATCCCGCCCACCGCCTGGCGGCTGGGGCCGACGGCGACCACGAAGACCAGCATGTAGAGCAAGGTGGTCACCACCGGGGCGGCGACGGTCTGGGTGCCCACCTTCCAGAAGCGTCGGATTTCGCGCTGATAGAGGGTGAAGAACCCGCTCCAGTTCCAGCCGTGATAGTCGCGCGGCTGGGGTGGAATGACGGTGTTTGGGATGTCGCTCATAAGCCTGGGGTCCTGAAACGCACCCGAGCCCTCTTCGAGGGCTCTCACTAAGGGTTGGCGCGTGGCGGGCGCCTAAACCGGTATCCACTTTCGGCTGCCACGCGCCAGCCATGTGCGCTCGGAGCCCGCCCGGCGCAACCACCGCCCCCCTAGAATCAACATCTAGTTCCTGTGGACGAACCCATGGCGCCTATTGTGTGTTTTAACGTATTCTTTACACTATGTAGTGGGCAGACCGCCGGCGGGGCGGTTCGGATACCAGATGTAGGGTCTAGGCGAGTCTGGGGAGACGCGCCAGGGACCTTTTTCAAGAGGCGGAGATTGGGTCATGAGCTGGACTGACGAACGGGTCACCACCTTGAAGAAGCTCTGGCTGGACGGTCTTTCCGCCAGTCAGATCGCCAAACAGCTGGGCGGCGTCACGCGCAACGCCGTGATCGGCAAGGTGCACCGGCTGGGCCTGTCGGGCCGCGCCGCGCCGTCGCAACCCGCGCGCCCGGCCTTCAAGGCTCCGCGCCCGGCCCGTCCGGCCGCCACCGCCATGCCGTCCGCGCCACGCCGGGTGATCGCCGCCGAGCCGGCGGCCCTGCCCGCCGTGGCCCAGCAACCCTCGGTCCCGGCCTTCCGCGACGAGCAGCCGGGTTCGGCCACCGTGCTGACCCTGGGCGCCCACATGTGCAAGTGGCCGATCGGCGACCCGTCCACCGACGGCTTCACCTTCTGCGGCCGCCGCTCGTCGGACGGCCCCTACTGCAACGAACATGCGCGGGTTGCATACCAGCCCCAGCAGACCAAGAAGAAGTCGGGCCCCACCGAACTGGCCCGCTCGCTGCGCCGCTACATCTAGTCCTCGCCCTGGGGCCGTCCTCGTTCTTCGAAGCGCGGGCTTCGGGGCGCGGATACTGGGTCGGTAGTAGGAATCCTCGCGCGGCCAGTGGCCGGCGCGAGGATTCCGGCCTCACGACGATGAATTGCGCGAGCGCGTCTAGGGTACAGGCATGGCGGTCATGCGAGACATCGGCGTTTCGGCAAGATTCACGACGATCAAGGGTTCGCTTGGCAAGACCCTGCTCTATCTCACGATCAGCCTGGTCTTCGTCGCGATGGGAGCCTTTCTCGCCAGCGACCCTCGCCAGGCGACGATGGCCTGGCTCTGCATCGTGCTCTTCGGGCTGGGCGCCGCAGTGTTCGTGTGCCTGCTCTTTCGTCCTCACATCCTGACCCTCGACGATGAGGGCTTCACCGTGAGCGGCGGCCTGATACGCGCGGCGAAGAAGACGCCTTGGCGCGACGTCGA
>JACMOF010000380.1 GCA_014378155.1 Caulobacter sp.
AGGCCCATTCTGCGGCGAGGTGAAGCTCCGTCACAAACCCTTGGCCAAATTCACGCCGAAGTGTCGCAACCTTCGCCTAACACCCCCTCCAACACGCGTCCGCAATCGGACGACTCTGGAGGGGTTCCATGTCAGTGAAATTCGATCGTCGCGCGCTTCTCGCGGCCTGCGCGTTTAGCGTTCTGTCGTTCGCCGGAACCGCCTTCGCCGCGCCCGCCGACCCCGCCGCGCCTCCCCTGGCGACCGCCGCCGACGCGACCGCGCCCGTGGCCGACGACACGGTCGCCGTGGAAGGCTTAGTGGTCACCATGACCAAGACTACGCGCTCGGCCGTGACCCTGGGCGCCGTGGAAATGCAGAAGCTGCTGCCGGGCATCAATCCGCTGGGCGCGATCCAGACCCTGCCGGGCGTCTCCTACCAGACCGCCGATCCGTGGGGCAACAACGAGCAGAACACCTCGCTGTTCGTGCATGGCTTCAGCATCCAGCAGTTGGGCTTCACCCTCGACGGCGTGCCGCTCGGCGACCAGCAGTACGGCAACTACAACGGCCTTTCGCCACAGCGCGCGGTGACTAGCGAAAACGTCAGCCGCGTGAAACTGTCATCGGGGGCCGGCGACCTGGGCGTGGCCTCGACCAGCAACCTGGGCGGCGCGATCGAGACCTTCACCCGCGACCCGCTGGCCGAGCGCGGCGGCCAGATCCAGCAGACCCTCGGCAGCTATTCCGCCACCCGCACCTATCTGCGTTTGGAGACCGGCGACCTGGGTGGCGGCAATTCGGCCTATGTCTCGTTCCTGCACCAAGACCAGCGCGCCTGGGACTTCAAGGCCCACCAGCGCGGCAATCAGTTCAACGGCAAGTTCGTCCACGCCGGCGAGCGTGGCAAGCTGACCGTGTTCATCGACTATTCCAGGAAGTTGGAGCCAAACGAGGACTCGATCGTCCATCCCAACGCTGGCAATAACGTCCACCTCGCCACCGACCAGAGCGAGCCCTATACCCGCCCGTTCCTCTATCCCGACTATGACGCGGCCCTGGCCTACCTGTCGGTCGGCGGCGCGCCGCCGGCCAGCGCCGGCAACAACTTCCGCAACTATCACAGCGCCGCCCAGCGCATGGATGCGCTGGCCTACGTCAAGTACGACTACAAGATCGACGACAATATCACTTGGTCCAACCAGGTCTATTTCCACCATGACGAAGGCCGGGGCGTCGTCGCCGGCCCGATCAACCAGGCCGGCCTGCCCGCCCTGTTCGCGGTCTACTATCCGGGCCAGGATCTGAAGACGATATTTGGCGGCAGCGGCTACGCCGTGCGCACGACCGAATATCTGATCAATCGCGGCGGGCTGATCTCGACCGCGAACTGGAACATCGGCGATCACCAGATCGAGGCCGGCGTCTGGTACGAGCACAACAAGTCGTCGACCCAGCGCGCCTGGTACCCTTTCGCCGCCTCATCGACCGACCTGACGCCCTACAACGTGCCCACCAACAAGAACTTCACGCAGTACGCCAGCCAGATTAACAACGACGTCGTCCAGCTGCACCTGCAGGACCAGTGGCGGATCCGGCCCGACCTGTTGATCCAGGCCGGGGTAAAGTCGAGCCTGCAATACGCCGAGGGCACGGTGCCGATCCAGCAGAAGAACCTGGCGACCAACACCAACCCGACCCTGCTGCCGACCGGCGAGATCGACACCAAGAAGTGGTTCCTGCCGCAGCTCGGCGCGATCTGGGACGCCACGCCCAGCGAGCAGGTCTTCGTCAACGTCCAAAAGAACCTGCGCCAGTTCGTGACCTATGGGGCCGGCGGCCTGTCGCCCTGGAGCCTGGGCAGCCAGGCGGCCTTCGACCTGTTCAAGAAGACGGCCGAGCCGGAAACCGCCTGGACCTACGAACTGGGCCTGCGCACCCATCATGAGCTATCAGCCGGACCGATCACCGGCTTCCAGGCCCAGGCCAGCGTCTATCACGTCGATTTCTCCAATCGCCTTCTGCAGACCAGCTCGACGCCAGTGATCGCGTCCCTCGTGGCCGGCGCCGCGATCCTGTCCAATGTCGGCAGCGTCAAGACCGACGGCATGGACATCGCGGCCACTTTCAACTTCGGTCCGCACTTCTCGTTCTATGACGCGGTCTCCTACAACCGGTCGAAGTACCAGGACGATTACGCCACACGCAGTTATGTCGACACGACTGGTAAGACGATCATCAATGTAGCCGATCCAGCCAATCCGACCACGCCGATCCCGCCTGTCCTGGTGCCGACCGCCGGCAAGCTCGTACCTAACACGCCGCAGTGGCTGAACAAGTTCGTGGCCTCAACGAACTTCGGTCCCTTTTCGGCCCAGCTCGTCGGCGACTATGTCGGCAAGCGTTACGCGACCTATACCAACGACCTGAGCGTGAAGAGCTACTTCCTGCTGGGCCTGCAAGCCGCCTACAGCCTGCCCGTTTCGAATGAATTCGTGCTGAAGAGCCCGAAGATCAGCCTGAACGTCACCAACCTGGCCGACAAGAAGGGCGGCCTGGAGGTATTGGTCGGCCAACCGACCAATACCTACAACACCTATTCCATCCCGCCTCGCCAGTATTTCGTCACCCTGTCGGCGGGCTTCTAGGCTCCACGTCTTCGTAGGCTTTCGATCTAACGCCCCGGACCTTGCGTCCGGGGCGTCTTTCGTGACGAGAACCGCATCTGGGCATCGGCGAACTTCTTCTTGGAACGGCAAGGCCCCACGCATAGCTTCGCTCGTGTCACTCCAAGTCACGAGACCTCCCATGTCCCTGACCCTGCACATGCAGCCGCTGGCCTGGCGGATCGGACCTGGGCGGCGGGCGAGGTTTTCGGACTAGCCGACTGCGCCGCCGCCTCGGCACTGTTCTATGCCGACAGGGTGGCGCCGCTGGCTCCGGCCCATCCGAACACCAGCGGTTATCTCGACCGCTTGCTGGCCCGTCCTTCGCTCTCGCGGGTGATCGAGGAGGCCCAGCCCTATTTCGCGATGTTCCCGACCTAGGCGGCGCGCGCCCGCGTGTTCGAGAGACGCGATTGGACCTGTTCCTGGCCCGTCTCGAAGCGCGCTACCAGTCGCGCCAGTTCCGAGGCTTCGGAGCGCAGGTTCGAGGCCGCGGCCGTCGCCTCTTCGACCATGGCCGCGTTCTGCTGGGTCACCTGGTCCATTTGATTGATGGCGGCGTTTACCTGGTTCAGGCCCGTGGCCTGCTCTTGCGATGACTGGGCGATCTCGGAGATCAGGGTGTCAATCTGGGTGACCTTGCCCACGATGCCGTTCAAGGCCTCGCCCGTGTCGCCGACCAATTGCACGCCGCGCGCCACCTGGGCGGTGCTGCTGGCGATCAGAGTCTTGATCTCTTTGGCGGCCTCGGCTGAACGCTGGGCCAGGGCGCGCACTTCCTGAGCGACGACGGCAAAGCCACGACCCGCGTCACCGGCCCGAGCCGCCTCGACCCCGGCGTTCAGGGCCAGCAGGTTGGTCTGGAAAGCGATCTCGTCGATCACGCCGATGATCTGGGTGATCTGGCCGGAACTCTGCTCGATCTCGCCCATGGCGGCCACCGCGTCGCGCATGACTTCGCCTGAACGAGCCGCGTCCCGGCGGGCGCCGCTGGCCGCCGTCGAGGCCTCCTTGGCCCCCTCGGCGCTGCGGCGGACCGTGGCGGTCAGCTCATCCAAGGCGGCGGCGGTCTCTTCGAGCGATGCGGCCTGCTGCTCGGTACGGCGCGATAGGTCATCCGAAGCGCTGGCGATTTCGTCCGACCCGGCCTGGAGCCCGCCGGTCGCGGAGGCGATAGCACCCATGGCGACGCGCAGGCTGTCGATAGCGGCGTTGAAGTCATCCTTGATCTGCTGGTACCGCCCCTCGAACTGCACTTGGATGCCTGCGGTCAGGTCGCCGTCGGCCAGACGTCTGAGGCTGTCGGCGAGAGCCGAAACCACGGCGCCCTGTTCGTCGTCCACCTGACGGCGCGCGGTCTCGCCGCGCGTTCTTTCCAGCTCGATCTCGGTGACGTCAGTGGCGAACTTGATGACCTTGTAAGGCTTGCCGGATGTGTCGAGCACGGGATTGTAGGACGCCTGAATCCAGATTTCCTTGCCACCCTTGCCGATCCGCATGAACTTGGCGGCGATGAATTCGCCGCGATTGAGCTGCCGCCAGAAGTCCTGGTACTCGGCGCTCACGGCCTCGCCTGGCGATACGAACAGGCTGTGGTGGCGGCCTTCGATCTCATTGGCGGCGTAGCCGATGGCGTGGAGGAAGTTGGCATTGGCCCGAATGATCGTGCCATCAAGCCGAAACTCGATCACCGCCTGCGAACGATCCATGGCCGCGACCTGCGCCTCGAGCTCCAACACGCGCTCAGCGGCGACCTTGGTTTGCTTGCGATTTGAAAACATCGTTCTGCGCTCCGGCCAATGCGGCCTTGGGCTTCTAGCCATGAAGATCCCTAACGATTCCCTAATTAGAAAATTAGCCGGAATCACAACTCCAAAGTGAACCGCGACGTCTATATAAAGGCTGTCAACGCAGCCTTTACGCGTTAACGAGGGGTGAATTTGGGAGTCGGATACGAAAACGCTCCGTGAGCGCATAGATCGCTCCGAGCTAAACCCGCGGAATATAGTATGTCTTTGCGTGACCTGATCGCGGTCTTCGGGGATGACCTGGATACCGGTGTTGTGCTGACCGACGGGCTGCTCGGTCCGCCCGGCCCTCACATCCTCTACGTCAATACAACGTTCGAGCGCATGACCGGCTTTAACCGGGACGAAATCGTAGGAAAAAATCCGCGAATTTTTCAGGGTCGAGGCACTAGTCTGGCGGCGCGAAAGCTAATGGCGCGCGCTTTGCGGGCCGGTGAACGCCACGCCACCACCCTGGTCAATTACCGAAAATCCGGCGAGGCCTATCTCTGTTCGATCGAGGTGTTCCCGATCCTCGACCCGGATGGCGTGCTGATCAACGTCGTGGCTCTGGAGCGCGAGGTCGAGCGGCGACCGGGGCGGCATCCCTCCTATCGCCCGACCACCATCGAGGATGAACGCTCCTAGGCCAGGGCGTCGGCTTTCCAGGCAAGGTATTCCGGAGTTTGCAGCAAGCGTTCGCAATAGGCCTCGGCGGCGCCTGTGTCGCCGTGGTCGGACAGCCTGATCCCATAGGTGCGGAAGCGCGTCGCCACCGGCGTGTAAAAGGCGTCGGCGATCGACCATTTGCCCAGCAGGAACGGTCCGCCCGAGCGCTCCAGCAGCTGGTTCCAGCGCAGGACGATCTTGCGGACGTCGGCCTGGGTGGCCGGAGAGATGTCCACGACCTTGCGGGTTTCCAGCTCCATCGGGCATTCGCCGCGCAGGGCCGAGAAGCTCGAATGCATTTCGGCCGCCGCCGCGCGGCCGATGGCCCGCAGGGCCGGATCGGCAGGCCACAGCAAGGCCTGCGGATAGGTCTCGTGCAGGTATTCGCAGATCGCCAGCGAGTCCCAGACCACCAGGTCGCCGTCCTTGACCACCGGCACCAGGCTGGTGGGTGAGTGCTTGGCGAGTTCGGCCTCGGAGGTCTCGGCATGGCGCAGCTCGACCAGGGTCTCGGTGAAGGTGGCGCCCGTGTGCTTGAGCGCCAGCCAGGGGCGCAGCGACCAGCTGGACCACCTCTTGGTGCCGATGACGATTTCCATGGCGGTCTCCTTGAGGTCAGACAGGCGAGCGTCTGGGCTTAGCGCGCCTGCCGCTGGCCGACAACGCCAGGATATCTAGGGTCTTTGACTTGTGGCCTGACAGGCTGGAGAAGCGGCTTGGGGCCGCGGAAAAGCATAGGCCCAGGGATAGGTCTCGTTCGGCGCACCGGGGTCGGCGGCCACGGTCCGTAGCGAACGGGCGCGGTTGAGCGCCTCGACGGAAACAATCTGGGCCGAGCGCCAAGGCGTCGACGGGCGTTGCGCGGAGGGATGCATGACGTGGCCTCGAAGACGACCGTCTGTCGCGGCCATGAGGTCCATTGAAAACCGCTGCGCCTGAACCGGCATCAGCGTCTTTGTTGTCGAGCGTTCATCTCCACGTCTGGAATGACCGCGATTTCCCCTCTGGCCTTGGCGCTTCCCTTACGTCTATGGTCGGCGCAACGATTAGAACAAGTGTTTGAAGGGAGAGGCCCAGGATGGCTCAGGCGAATGCGCCGAGCAGCGGCAAACCGCTGTACTCGAATGGCTACAAGGCCACGGTTCTGGGGCTGCTGCTGGCCACCTACACCTTCAACTTCATCGACCGCACGATTATCGCCACCATCGGCCAGGCCATCAAGGTCGATCTCAAGCTCACCGACACCCAACTCGGCCTACTTGGCGGCCTCTATTTCGCCCTGCTCTACACGCTGCTCGGCATCCCGATCGCCCGGCTGGCGGAGCGCTGGAACCGGGTCAGCATCATCTCGATCTCGCTGGTCGTCTGGTCGGGCTTCACCGCCCTTTGCGGCAGCGCCGGCAGTTTCGCCCAATTGGCTCTCTATAGATTCGGGGTCGGGGTCGGCGAGGCGGGTTGCTCGCCCCCAAGCCACTCGCTGATCAGCGACTATTATGCGCCCAAGCAGCGCGCCTCGGCGCTGTCGATCTACTCGTTCGGCATTCCCCTGGGCACGATGTTCGGGGCGATCATCGGCGGCTGGCTGGCCCAGGAGTTCAGCTGGCGCGTGGCCTTCGTCATCGTCGGCCTGCCCGGCATCATCCTGGCGGTCATCGTCAAGCTGGTGGTCAAGGAGCCGCCCCGCGGCCACTCCGAGGCCAAGGAGCATCCGCTCGAAGCCGAGGATGTGGTGGTCGAGCCGCCCAAGCCGGCCTTCTCGCTCGCCAATGAGTTTCACGAGATCTGGGCGGTGATGAAGACACTGTTCGGCAAATGGCCCGTGCTGAACATGATGCTGGGCGTCACCATCGCCTCGTTCGGCTCCTACGGCTCGGGCGCCTTCGTGCCCTCCTATTTCGTCCGTGAGTTCCATCTCGGCTATGCCCAGGTCGGTCTGATCACCGGGGTGGTCGCGGGCTTCTCGGCCGGCATCGGCACCCTGGTCGGCGGCTTCCTGGGCGACTGGGCGGGACGGCGCAGCGCCAAGTGGTACGCCCTGGTCCCGGCCATAGGCTTGCTGATCGCCACCCCGATCTACATTACCGCCTATCTGCAGACCGACTGGCAGACGACCGCCCTGATCCTGCTGATCCCCGGCATCTTCCACTATGTGTATCTGGCCCCGACCTTCGGCGTCGTCCAGAACTCGGTCGAGCCGCGCCGCCGGGCCACCGCCACGGCCTTGCTGTTCTTCTTCCTCAACCTGATCGCCCTGGGTGGCGGGCCGGTGTTTACCGGCTGGCTGATCGATCATCTGGCGCAGTACAATTTCAACACGCCCGACGCTGGCGGCCTGATCGACACCGTGCTGGCCTCGTTCGGCCGCCATGCCGACGCCGCCAACTTCGCGGCGACCTGCCCAGGCGGCGTCGCCCCCAAGGGCTCGCCCGTCGAACTGGCCAAGCTATGCAACACCACCCTGGCCCATTCCAGCAAGCAGGGGATCATCGTCTCCCTGTGCTTCTATGCCTGGGCGTCGCTGCACTACGCCTTGGCCGCCATCGGCATGGTCAAGCACATGAAGGAGCGGTCGGTGGCTCAGGGTTAGGAACCCGCTAGAGTGGGTTTGCTTGAGACTGAACCGTTGCCTTTTGATCCTTTCATCCCGGCAAAAGCCGGATAAAAAGGAGTTTAGGGGTGACGCTTCAATGTGAAGCGAACGCGCTCTAGCCCGCTCACGCCCCCACCGCCCAATACCGATAACAATAGGCCGGAGCGAACCCCAGCCCGCTGTACAGCGCGATAGCCGGGGCATTATCGGCCTCGACCTGGAGGTAGGCCCGCCGGGCGCCCTGTCCCTCGGCCATGTCCAGCAGCGCGCCCAGAATCCGCCGCGCCAGGCCCTTGCGGCGGTGGCCAGGCAAGGTGCGCATGCCGAAGATCCCGGCCCAATCGCCCTCGACCGCCGCAGCGCCCAGGGCGGCGGTCTGGCCGTCGATGTCCATCCGGCCGAAGAAGGCCGGGGCGGGGATGCGGCCCAGGGCGTCCAGCCGTTCGCGGGCCTCGGCGGCGTTGCCGGCCGCGCTCGCCAGGAACACCGCCTCGAAGGCTGGATCTGGGGTGGCGGAGAGAGTCACGGCTTCGTCCGCATCGCCCGTCGTGGCGCCCGTCATCACCAGGGTCTCGTGGGCGGGCCGGTAGCCCCGGGCCGTCAGGTGCTCGGCGAGATTGGCGGGGACCGCCGCCCCGTCCGCCAGCTTGAAACAGGCCGGCGCGCCGCGCGCCGCGTAGAAGGCCTCGACCGCGTCGATCGCCTCGTCGGCGGGTCGGCCGGGCTCGTCCAATGGCCAGCAGGCGTTGATGCGCCGCGACCAGCCATCCGAAGCCTTCAGCCGCCACCCGCCCAAGGCGGCAGTTTCGCGGGCCGGCCAGGCGCGGTCGGCGATCGGTTCGAGCAGGCGCGGATCGATGATCATGCAGCCTTTGTAGCAGACGAGCGCCCCAAAGGTCCTCGCCGTGGGGCCCCACAGAGGAAGAAGCTGCGCCTAAAGCGGCTTCAGATTGTTGGCGGCGATCTTTCCGCGCTCCTCGGCGCTGTCGAAGCTTACCTTCTGGCCCTCATCAAGGCTGCGCAGCCCCGCGCGCTCGACGGCGCTGATGTGGACGAACACATCCTTGCCGCCGTCATCGGGTTGGATGAAGCCAAAGCCCTTGGTGCCGTTGAACCATTTCACAACGCCGGTCGCCATGCGGAAGTCTCCTCGAGAGCGCCAAACCAGTGCCCGGACAAGCGGGCGGGTAACAATCGCAGTTGTCCGGGTAGCGGTAGCAGGCCCAAATCCAGGATTGCGCGGCAGAGTGGACACGCCCCTGTAGAGGGGTCAATTCAAAAAACACCGGTATACTCAAGCGTGCGCGGGGGCCTAGTGCTCGGCCAGAAGGGCCTCGACCAGGCCATGGGCCTCGGGGCTGGACCAGTCGGCGTCGCCCGCCAACCTGGCGCGCTCGCGGCCCTGCTTGTCGTAGATCACCGTCGTCGGATAGCCCTCGGCGCGGGGATCCAGCGCGAACGACAGCTTGTAACCGGGGTCGCGATAGACCTGCAGTGGGCTGTTGGCGGTCATCTGAGCCTGGACCAGGTTGAGGTCGCTGTCGCGATCGACGCTGATCGGCAGCACCTTCAGCGGCTGGGTCGCGTAGCTGGCCTGCAGCTTGGCCAGGGTGGGCATCTCTTTCTTGCACGGCGCGCACCAGGTGGCCCACAGGTTCATCACCACCACCTGGCCCTTGAAATCGGCGAGGGTCAGGGATTTTCCGGCGCCATCGGTAAACACCGTGGTCGGCTGGCCGCGCGGCGCGGCCGGCACATCCAGCTTCGCCAGGGACGCTTTCTTGAATTCGTTGAGGTCGGTGACACCTGCGGGTTTGAACGAAGCTGCGGCGATGACGTATAGAACCGCCGCGACGCCGATGATCACCGCGGCGGCGATGACCCACTTCAGCGGGCCGGGCTTGCGCGCGGCTTGTTCCCTGTCTGACTGGAATTCGCTCATATGACCGACAACGCCTCCGATAAGCCCCAGACCGCGACGGGCGGACAGGGCCAAGCCATGTGGGGCGGCAGGTTCTCGGCCAAGCCGGCGGAGCTGATGCAGGCGATCAATGTCAGCATCGGCTTCGACAAGCGCCTGTGGAGCCAGGACCTGGCGGGCTCCCGCGCCCATGCGCGGATGTTGATCAGTCAAGGCGTGATTGCAAGCGAAGACGGCGAGGAAATCCTCAAGGGTCTCGACGCTATCGAGGGCGAGATCACGGCGGGAGCCTTTCCGTTTCGCGACGAATATGAAGACATCCACATGAACATCGAGGCCCGGCTGCGCGAGTTGATCGGCCCGGTGGCCGGCCGCCTGCACACCGCCCGCTCGCGCAACGACCAGGTGGCCGTCGATTTCCGGATGTGGGTGCGCGAGGCCTGCGAGAGGTCTGCAGCCCAACTGGCGTCTTTGCAAAAAGCGCTGGTCGCCCAGGCCGAGGTCTATGCCGACGCCCTGATGCCGGGCTTCACCCACCTGCAACCGGCCCAGCCGGTGACCTTCGGCCACCACCTGATGGCCTATGTCGAGATGTTCGGCCGCGACGCTTCGCGGTTCCGCGACGCCCGAACCCGGATGAACGAGTGCCCGCTGGGCGCTGCGGCCCTGGCCGGTTCGCCCTTCCCGATCGACCGCCAGGCCACGGCCGCCGAACTCGGTTTTGACCGCCCGACCGCCAATTCTCTGGACAGTGTCTCGGCGCGTGACTTCGCGCTGGAAGCCCTGTCGGCCGCCACGATCGCCGCCACGCACCTGTCGCGCCTGGCCGAGGAGATCGTGCTGTGGACGACGCCAATGTTTGGCTTCATCAAGCTGACCGACGCCTTTACGACCGGCAGCTCGATCATGCCGCAAAAGAAGAACCCCGACGCCGCCGAGCTGATCCGAGCCAAGGTCGGGCGGATCCTGGGCAGCCTCACCACCCTGACCGTGGTGATGAAGGGCCTGCCGTTGGCCTATTCCAAGGACATGCAGGAGGACAAGGTCCCGACCTTCGAGGCCTTCGACGCCTTGGAGCTGTCCCTGCTGGCCATGGCCGGCATGGTCGCCGACCTGACGCCCAACACCGAGAAGATGGCCGCCGCCGCCGGCGCGGGTTTCTCGACCGCGACGGACCTGGCCGATTGGCTGGTCCGCGAACTGAACATGCCTTTCCGCGACGCGCACCACGTGACAGGCTCGGCGGTGAAGGCGGCCGAAACCAAGGGCGTTGATCTGGCGGAACTGGCGCTCGCCGACTTGCAGGCGATCGAGCCGCGCATCACCTCTGAAGTTTATACCGTGCTCACGCCCGCCGCCTCGGCGGCGAGCCGCATCAGCTATGGTGGGACCGCTCCCACCCAGGTTCGCGCCCAGATCGCGCGTTGGAAGGAACTGCTCGGATGATCCGTCCTATCGCCCTCATCACCCTGGCCGCCCTGGCCCTGTCGGCCACCGCCTGTGGCAAGCAGGCCGAGTTGGAGCGCCCCGCTCCGCTGTGGAACGCCCAGAAGAAGGCCGTCTACGAGGCCCAGCGCCGGCAGTCCTCGGCCCAGGTCAACAAGCCAGCGCGCGCCAATGGCACGCAGGAAAACATTGACCCGGCGTCCAGCAACCGCACCACCCGCGCCGCGCCCCTGGCCGGCACGGCCCCCGACCCCTTCGGTGGCCCCTCGGGCGCCGGCTTCCCGAGCGCGCAACCGAACTAGCGCGTCCCTTCACCGACGCCGCATCGTTTTCCCCGTCTCCCTGGCGGAGGGCCGGGGCCAGGGGAAACCCTGCCCGGGCTCCCTATGGATCTGGGGCCCGGCCTTC
>JACMOF010000381.1 GCA_014378155.1 Caulobacter sp.
CAGGATCGAGGAGATGTCTGTGCGTTTGGGCATGGGAAAAACTCGCGCGTAGACACGGTCGCGCACATCCGCGCGCCCGCTGCCGACCATCTTGCAGGTTAAGCCGCCCGTTTAGAGACGGAGTCGGGTCGGCGCAACCCCGAACCGGGATGACAGGTTTTGGATCGCGCCCCGTCCTTCTTCCCGCTAAACCCGCGCCATGTTGCGCCTTTCCGAACTGAAACTGCCGCTGGGCCATGATCCGCTGGCCCTGGGGCCGGCGATCGAAGCGCGGCTGGACCTGGCGCCCGGCGACTTGCTGGACTTCGCCATCGCCAAGCGGTCGCACGACGCGCGTCGCAAGGCGGCGATCCTGATGATCTATTCGGTCGACGTGACCTTGCGTGACGAGGCCGCCGTGCTGGCCCGGTTGGCCGGCGACTCCCACGTGCGGCCGACGCCCGACACCGAATACCGCTTCACGGCCCAGCCGCCGGAGGGCTTCAACGGCCCGCGTCCGGTGGTGATCGGGGCGGGGCCCTGCGGCCTGTTCGCGGGGCTGATCCTGGCCCAGATGGGCTTTCGGCCAATCATCCTCGATCGCGGCAAGGCGGTGCGCGAGCGGACCAAGGACACCTGGGCCCTGTGGCGGCGGGGCGAGCTGGACCCGGAGTCCAATGTCCAGTTCGGCGAGGGCGGGGCGGGCACCTTCTCGGACGGCAAGCTCTATAGCCAGATCAAGGATCGCCGCCACCTGGGTCGCAAGGTGCTGGAGGAATTCGTCAAGGCCGGCGCGCCCGAGGAAATCCTCACCGAGGCTCATCCCCACATCGGCACCTTTCGCCTGGTGACCATGGTGGAGTCCATGCGCCAGACCATCGAGGCCCTGGGCGGCGAATACCGCTGGGGCAGTCGGGTTGACGGCTTCGACGTCGAGACCGCCGCCGACGGCTCGCGCAGGCTGAAGGGCCTGCAGCTCTCCACAGGCGACTATCTGGCCGCCGAGCAGGTGGTGCTGGCCATCGGCCATAGCGCCCGCGACACCTTCCAGGTCCTGTACGACCAGGGCGTCCATATCGAGGCCAAGCCGTTCTCGATCGGGGTGCGGATCGAGCATCCGCAGTCGTGGATGGACCGGGCGCGGTTTGGAACCCATGCCGGGCACCCGGACCTCGGCGCGGCCGACTACAGCCTGGCCCACCATTGCGCCAACGGACGCACGGTCTACAGCTTTTGCATGTGTCCGGGCGGCACGGTGGTGGCGGCGACCTCGGAGCCCGGCCGGGTGGTGACCAACGGCATGAGCCAATATTCGCGCAACGAGCGCAACGCCAATTCCGGCTTCGTGGTCGGCATCGACCCGGAGCGCGACTATCCCGGCCACCCGCTGGCCGGGGTCGAATTCCAGCGGAAATGGGAGAGCCTGGCCTACACCGCCGGCGGCTCGACCTACGCCGCCCCGGCCCAGAAGGTCGGCGACTTTCTGGCGGGCCGGGCCTCGTCCGACCTGGGCGACGTAGCGGCGTCCTACAAGCCGGGCGTGACCATGACCGACCTGGCCGCCTGCCTGCCGCCCTTCGCGGTCGAGGCCATGCGCGAGGCCTTGCCGGTGTTCGGCCGCCAGATCGCCGGCTACGACCATCCCGACGTGCTGCTGACCGGGGTCGAGACCCGCACCTCCTCGCCGATCCGCATCACCCGGGGCGAGGATTTCCAGAGCCTCAACACCGCCGGACTCTATCCGGCCGGCGAGGGGGCGGGCTACGCCGGCGGCATCCTCTCGGCGGCGGTCGATGGCATCAAGGTGGCCGAGGCGGTGGCGGCGGCCTATGTGGCGACCACGGCTATTGGGGGCCGCGCTCGCTGAAGGGAACATGCCCATGGGCATGTCCCCTATCGCGGCTCACCGCCTCCCGCTGATCACCGGCGCCGCCGGGACGGCGGCGGGGACGGCCGGCGTTTCCTCAGGGCTATCGGCAAGGGCCCAGGCCCAGCCGGCCTCGGCGCGCTCCACGCCCAGCTGAAAGAGGGCGTTGCGGTTGTTGGCGGCGAAATCCAGGCCCGAGGTGTCAACGTCGGCGGTATCGGGAATGGCGCTGTAGAACAGCTGGTCGCCGTTGCGACGGGCGAAGCTGCTGCCGGCCGCCAGGTGGGTGCGCATCAGGGCCTTGCTCATGGCGTCCCACGACCGTCCGACGATCGACAGGGCGCCGCCCTTGGTGAAGCCGAACGTGCCGCCGACCTTGCCATTGACGATCACCTACAGCCGTCCCGGCCGCGCCATGCCCTTCTCGGCGGTCCATAACAGCAGGGATTCCGGGGCGACGAAGAACGGGATGGTCACCCCGCCATCGACATGCATCTCCGACAGGTGTCGGCCCCCCTTCCCGCTATTGGGGCCGTCGATCTGGATCAGGGCGGGCGGAAAGACGCCGGTGATGCTGGTCGAGGCCACCAGCACGTCCTCGAACAGTTTGCGTGAGGCCGCGTCGCCTCGGCTGGCGATGGCCCCCATGTCCCAAATCACCGTCTGCTCGGTGTCGAGATTGGTGGTGGCGATCAGCAGGCGGCGGCCACGCCTGTGCTCGACAGCGATGGCCCGAAGCATGTCGTCGGTGACATAGGAGACCACCAGCCGGTGCAGTTCGTCGGCGCTGTAGAAGCTGGGATGGAACAGCAGGCCCAGGCCGCGCGACTTGAGAATCTGGCCCGCTGCCTGGCCGGTATAGGCTTGGGTGAGCCGGTCGTCCCAACTGGGGCCGAGGAAGGCGAAGGGGGCGGTGAGGGCGCAGGCGCTGACCCCGGTGACGATATCGAACTCCGGACGCTCGCCGCGCTTGGTCCAACCCACCAGCACACCGGCGCCTTAAGCCCCGTTCGAGCCGCCGCCTGACAGCGCCAGCACGTCGAAGGTGCGCTGCTTGAGGGCGCGGCCGCGAGCCGGGGCGGCGAAGCGGATGGCCGCGTCGCTGTCGGTGGCGTTGAAGCGAATATCGGCCAGGCCCTGGGGCGGCGGGCCGGCCAGGTCGCTGGCCTCGAAGGTGTCGCGCGACAGAGACCCGCAGGCGGTAAGCGCCGAGGCCAGACACAGCAGGATGAGGAGCCGAGAGGAGCGCATGGGCCGTAACCGCTGCCTTGGGCTTTCAGGGTGTTGCGACGCCGGACGCGGGGCGTCCATACGGCAATCGCCCAAGAAAAATGGGCCGGCGCGTGAGCGCCGACCCATTCCAAATCTCGTGAGCGTGAGGCGATTAAGCCTGCAGTTGGCCCGCCGACATCTTGCCCGAGCGGTTGTCGCGCTCGAGTTCGTAGGTGATCTTCTGACCTTCGTCCAGACCACGCAGACCGGCGCGTTCAA
>JACMOF010000382.1 GCA_014378155.1 Caulobacter sp.
ACCTGCAGTTGCGCCGGCATCGCGTCGCGGGCCGGCAGGCCCAGGCCGGCGGTGATCGAGTCGCCCAGCACGGTGACCACGGGCGACTTGGGCGGGATCACCGGCGTGGCGGCGACCTGTGAGGCGGCGATCAGACCGAGGGCGATCTGGCGACGGCTGAGAAAACGCGGTGCGGTCGGGCTCATGTCTTCCTATGTAGGTTGGCGCTCGTCCCAACAATGGGTGGGGATTCAGGAAGTTTCATGTCCAACGCCACTTCGCCGCCCCTGCCCGCTTCCACGCCTGTCCTCGCCCTTGAAGCCGTCACCCTGACCCTGCCTTCGGCGGCCGGACCCGTGCACATTCTGCGGGGCGTCGATCTGACGGTGAACCCTGGCGAGCGCGTGGCGGTGATCGGTCCCTCGGGCTCGGGCAAGTCATCGCTGATCGCGGTCGGCGCCGGGTTGGAGCAGCCGACCTCGGGGGTCGTGCGGTTGTTCAACCAAGATCTCGCCAAGCTCGATGAAGACGGCCGGGCCAAGCTGCGGCGAGGCCGCGCGGCCCTGGTTTTCCAAGCGTTCCACCTGCTGCCCAACATGACCGCCGAGGAAAACGTCGCCACCCCGCTGGAGATCGCCGGCGCCAGGGACGCCCTGCCCACCGCGCGACAATGGCTGGACCGCGTGGGCCTGCCCCACCGCCTCACCCACTATCCGCACCAGCTGTCGGGCGGCGAGCAACAGCGGGTGGCCCTGGCCCGGGCCCTGGCCGCGCGGCCGGCCTTGCTGTTCGCGGACGAGCCCACCGGCAATCTCGACGCCAAGACCGCCACCACCGTCGCCGACCTGATGTTCGCTCTGGTGGCCGAGGTCGGCTCCGCCCTGGTCATGGTCACCCACGACCCGGTGCTGGCCGAGCGCGCCGATCGCATCGTACGGATGGCGGACGGCCAAATCGTCGGCAAGATCGAAGCCTGATGGCCGCTCTCTCGCTGAAACTGGCCGCCCGCGAGCTGCGTTCGGGCGTTCGCGGCTTTCGCATCTTCCTGGCCTGCCTGGCCCTGGGCGTGGCGGCCATCGCCGCCGCTGGCTCGACAGCCGAGGCTTTTCGCCACGGCCTGGCCAGCCAGGCGCGCGAGATCCTCGGCGGCGACCTGTCGTTCTCGATCGAGAACCGCGACTTCACCCCCGCCGAACGCGCCGCCTTCGACCGGCTGGGCGTCACCACCTACACCGCCGGCGCGCGGGCCATGGCCGAAGCCCCTAATGGGGAACGCCGGCTGGTCAGCCTGCGCGGCGTCGACGGCCGCTTCCCGCTGGCCGGCACGGTAAAACTCGATGGCGCCCCCAGCGTCGTCGCCGCCCTGGCCGACCGCGACGGTGTCCCCGGCGCGGCGGTCGAGCCGGCGTTGCTGGACCGCCTGCACCTGAAACTCGGCGACCGGTTCGAGGCCGGGCCGGTCACTCTCATAGCCCGCGCCGTGCTGGTGAGCGAGCCTGACGGGCTTTCCCGAGGTTTCTCGCTGGGGCCGCGCGTCATGGTGCGCGACGACGTTCTGCAACGTACGGGTCTGCTGGCGACGGGTGGTCTGTCGGCTCGCACCGTGCGCATCGCCCTGCCCCCTGGCCAGGACCCCCGCGCCCTGGGCAAGGCCACGGTCGCCAAGTTCCCCGACGCCGGCCTGCAAGCCCGCGACCGCCTCGACGCCGCGCCCGGCGCGAGGCGGTTGATCGACCAGCTCGAATATTTCCTCGGCTTCATCGGACTGGCTTCACTCGTGGCCGGCGGCCTGGGCGTGGCTGGCGCCGTCAGCGCCTATCTGGCCACTCGCGAGCCGTCGATCGCAGTGCTCAAAGCTGTCGGTGCGGATGGGGCCTTGATCCGAAACCTCTACCTGATCCAGATCGGCGTGCTGGCCGCCTCGGGCGTCGCCATCGGCCTGGCGATCGGCGCCGTCGCCCCGCTGATCCTGGGACAGCTGGCCGGCTCGTCCCTGCCGATCCCCGCCTTGTTCGCGGTCTATCCGTGGCCCCTCGCCAAGGCCGGCTTGTTCGGCCTGCTGGCGGCGGCGGCCTTCTCGCTGATTCCCCTGGCCCGGGCCCGGCGAACGCCGCCTTCGGCCCTGTTCCGCCGCAGCCTGGGCGGTCGCATTCCGCTGAGCCTGGAAACGGTGGGCGCGGTTCTGGCCGGCGCGGGCCTGGCCGCCCTGGCCGTCGTCACCGCTCCGACCCCCGTGGCGGCGGGGATCATGATAGCCGGCGTCATCGTGTCGTTCGCGATCCTCTGGGCGCTGGGTCGGGCCGCCGCCTGGGG
>JACMOF010000042.1 GCA_014378155.1 Caulobacter sp.
CGCGGGGCTAGGTCTGTCGCTGGTCCAGGCCGTGGCCGTCTCGCATGGCGGACGGTTGGAACTGGCCGAGGGGCCAGGCGTCTATGACGGCTCCGGCCCCGGCCTGCGGGTGGCGCTGGTATTGCCACGGGTGGAGTAGAGTCCTGGAGCATTTCCCGACCTGACGGCGTCAGGCCGTGAGCTCTAATCTTCTGTTTCGACGCATTTTTCTTCACGCGAACCGGAACCACTTCGCTTGAAAAATGCTCGAGCCTTGCGAAAGGCCATGACAACCCAGGAAGTTCGCCTGTGGGTACGACGGCTCCGGACACTGAGAGCCAACGGCTTTCACTTCCGGAAGCAGGCGCCGTTCCTCGACTACATCCTCGACTTTGTCTGTTTCGCCGGCCGGCTGATCTTGGAAGTGGATGGCCATCACCATGCTGAGCTGGAACAAGCCGGCCGCGACCAACGCCGAGATCGGGTTTTGAGCCTTACGGGCTTCCAAACCTTGCGCTTCCCAACCCGTGCGGTGCATGAGGATATCGACCCCGTCATGAGCGTGATTTGTCGTGCTCTCGACGCCACCCTCCCCATAAAGGGGAGGGAAGGGAGCTAAACTGAAGTGGCCACTCCTGCGGCCAGGAATTGAGACATGACCGAAACCGCCTCCGCAAAGCAGATCCAAGGCCGCACCGGCCCGTGGGAAATCGTTCTCGGCCTCGAGATCCATGCCCAGGTCGCCAGCAAGTCCAAGCTGTTTTCTGGCGCCGCCGTCGGGTTCGGCGCCGGGCCGAACCAGCAGGTCAGCCTGGTGGACGCGGCCATGCCGGGCATGCTTCCGGTGCTGAACGGCTTCTGCGTGGAGCAGGCGGTCAAGACTGGCTTGGGTCTTAAAGCCCAGATCAATCTGAAGAGCCGCTTCGACCGCAAGAACTACTTCTATCCCGATCTGCCTCAGGGCTATCAGATCAGCCAGTTCGACCAGCCGATCGTCGGCGAGGGCGTCGTCAGCGTCGAGCGCGACGACGGCACGACCTTCGACGTGCGCATCGAGCGCTTGCACCTGGAGCAGGACGCCGGCAAGTCGATCCACGACCTGGATCCCAACGCCACCTATGTGGACCTGAACCGCGCGGGCACGGCGCTGATGGAGATCGTCTCCAAGCCCGACATGCGCACCTCGGAAGAGGCGGCGGCCTATGTGAAGAAAATCCGCACGATCCTGGTCTATCTGGGCACCTGCGACGGAGACATGGAGAAGGGCAACCTGCGGGCCGACGTCAATGTCTCGGTCTGCCGCCCCGGCGCATACGAGAGGTTCCGCGAGACCGGCAGCTTCAGCCATCTGGGCACGCGCTGCGAGATCAAGAACGTCAACTCCTACCGCTATATCCAGCAGGCCATCGAGTACGAGGCCCGTCGCCAGATCGAGATCCTGGAGGACGGCGGCAAGATCGACCAGGAGACCCGGCTGTTCGACCCGACCAAGGTCGAGACCCGGTCGATGCGGTCGAAGGAAGAGGCGCACGACTATCGCTACTTCCCCGATCCGGACCTGCTGCCGCTGATCCTCGACCCGGCCTGGGTCAAGGCGATTGAGGAAACCCTGCCGGAACTGCCGGACGCCAAGAAGCAGCGCCTGCAGAGCCAGTACGGCCTGTCGGCCTATGACGCCGGCGTGCTGATCATCGAAAGCGACCGCGCCGACTATTTCGAAGCCGCCGCCCAATCTCTTTTCGAAAAGACAGGGGGCCGCGACGCCAAGCTGGTGTCCAATTGGGTGACCAACGAGTTGCTGTCGAAACTGGCGGCGAACGGTCGCGAAATCGCCGCCTCGCCGCTGCCGGCCTCGGACATCGCTCAACTGGTCGAACTCATCGAGAACGGCACGATTTCGTCGAAGATCGCCAAGGAGGTCTTCGAGCACATGTGGGCGGGCGAGGGGCGTCCCGCGCAGATCGTCGAGGCGCGGGGCTTGGTTCAGATCAACGACACGGGGGCCATTGAGGCGGCCATCGACGCCCTGATCGCCGCCAATCCAGACAAGGCCTCGGCCGTGAAGGAAAAGCCCCAGGCCATCGGGTGGTTCGTCGGCCAAGTGATGAAGGAGACCGGCGGCAAGGCCAATCCGGCGACCGTGAATGAACTGCTGCGGGGCAAGCTGGGGCTCTAGGCCCGACTGACGGAGCGGCGCTCACGGGATTGCCCGGAGCGCCGCCCATCGTTTCAGATCGACGTCACTAGTTATTGATGATGTCGAAGATCAAGCCCGTGGCGATCGCCGCCAGCACGTAGTCGCTGCCCGCCCGGTACCAGTGATAGCCCCGGGGCGGCGGACGCAGGCGGTAGTAGCCATAGTCGTTGATCACATAGTCGCCGCCGCGATAGTAGGACGGCAGGTAGCCGCCGCGGCGCCAGGCGGTGTAGCCGGGGCGGTAGCCGGGGTGTCCGTAATAGGCGGCCGGCGGCGCGCCATAGCTCCAGCGATTGTTATAGTAATAGCCGTTGTGGCGGCCGTTATCCCAGCGCTTGTCGCTGCGGTCCCAACCGTTGTGGCGACCGTTGTCGTGACGACCGTCATGGCCAC
The DNA here is from genome assembly GCA_014378155.1 of Caulobacter sp. GTDB lineage: Bacteria > Pseudomonadota > Alphaproteobacteria > Caulobacterales > Caulobacteraceae > Caulobacter. Next base: position 2,570 of record JACMOF010000042.1, read on the forward strand.
CGCCGTCGCCGTCTCGGCCGTCGCCGCGATCATCGCCGCGACCGCCGCGGTCGTGATCCCCGCGGCCACCCTGGTCGCCGCCGCGGCCGTGGCCGCGATCCTGGGCCGAAGCCTCTCTGGCCAGCGCCATCGGGCCGGCCACGGCGGCCACGGCCGCGATAGTGAGTAAAAGACGTTTCATCTCATCCGTCTCCTTTGGTCGGGCCTTTCGGCCGTCTCATCCCTCGTTCTTGAACGACAGAATGCTCCGGTCTCGCTGAACCTGATCTGAACGGCGCGGTCAGGCTAAGGCTCCAACCCATCACCGGCCTTGGCGTGACGCGCGCGCGCGACCATGTTGGAGTCAACGAAGAGGGAAAACAGCATGAGCGGTTCGATCGCACTCTATTACTGGCCTACGCCCAATGGCTGGAAGATCTCCGTCGCCCTGGAAGAGATGGGTCTGCCCTACACCATGGTTCCGGTGAACATCGGGACGGGCGAACAGTTCAAGCCTGAGTTCCTGGCCATCAGCCCCATCAACCGCATGCCGGCGATCGTCGATCCGGACGGTCCCGAGGGCCAGCCGATCTCGGTCTTCGAGTCCGGGGCCATCCTGCAGTATCTGGGTCGCAAGACCGGGCAGTTCTACGGGACCAATGAGCGCGAGCGGGTCGATATCGACCAGTGGCTGATGTGGCAGATGGGCGGCCTCGGTCCGATGGCCGGCCAGACCCACCATTTCCGGCAATATGCGGCCTCGATCGTCAGCGACCAGCGGCAGATCGCCTATGGCGCCGTCCGCTACACCAACGAGACCCACAGGCTGTACGGCGTGCTCAACAAGCAGCTGGACGGGAAGGATTTCATCTGTGGCCAATTGTCCATCGCCGACTTCGCCTGCTGGGGTTGGGTTGTGCCATGGAAAAATCAGGGCATTATTCTGGAAGAATTTCCGCACTTGAAGACGTGGTTCGAGCGCATGGCGGCCCGCGAAGGCGTCGAGCGCGGGTTCAAGCTGGGGGCGGAATTGCGCCGCCCGGCCCTGCAAACCCCCGGAAAAGCGCAGGAAGAGGCCCGAAAGGTGCTGTTTGGCCAGCGCGCTCGTTAACGCGCTGTATACGGGGGTTTACGTCTAGTAACACCGGTGAACGCAACGTAATACCCGTGAAGGGTTTATGTATTCATAGCCAAGATTCATGCTGTCGCCGGCCTTAACTATATGTTCAATCAAGAAGGACTTTTGTGTCTCCACAGAGAGCTTGGCGCGGCCAGAACGACGGCGCGGGCTGCAAGGAGAACCACGGTCATGATGATGAGCATTGAACCACCCGCCGCCATCCACGGCATCCCGCTGCCGACCGCCGACACCTCGGGCGACGAGCTGTTTCGCATGGGCCTGCTCTATTCGACCGGTCAGGGCGGCGCGCCGCTCGACTACGTCTCGGCCCACATGCTGTTCAACCTGGCCGCCATGCGTGGTTCGGTCGAAGCCAAGGTCTATCGCAAGGAAATCTCGCAGGAGATGGCCAGCGAGGATGTCGCCGAAGCTCAGCGCCAGGCGCGCGAATGGCTGGCCAACGGCTGAACCCTGACGGGTTCAGCCCACGCCTTCCCTTTCCCGGACGTCTGAAGCGCCGGGTGGGCGACCTAGAGCATTTCCCGACCTGACTGCGTCAGGCCGTGAGC
>JACMOF010000383.1 GCA_014378155.1 Caulobacter sp.
CCGCCGGCTGGACGGGCTTCTCGTTCGCGGTGGCGGGGCTGAAGCCCAAGCACGAGGGCCAGGCCATCCGGCTGGGCGCGGCGGTCATCGCGGTCGGTGTCGCCTGGGGCGCGGTCGAGATGGTGCGCGGGGGCCTCTGGGGCGTGGTGGCGTCGATGTTCACCCTGGGAGCGGGTTTCGGGATCTGCTGGGCGTTCCTGGCCAAGAGGGTGATCGGCGGGGCGCCGGAGGGCGAACAGGCCCTGGCCTCGGCCGCCGTGCCCACCACCCAGCTGATCGGCGGCACGGCCGGCGCGGCGGCGGCCGGGGCGCTGGCCAATGCGCTGGGGTTCGCCGGCGGGGTGACGCCGGCCAGCGGCCAAGCCCACGGCCTATGGCTCTTCGCGGCGTTCGCGCCGCTGGCGCTGGTGGGACTGGCGGCGGCTTGGCGGCTGGGGCGGGACTAGGCGTCCGAGAGGGTGATCCTTGCGACCGCCTCCGCGAGCGGATCGAGTTCAACGACCACGATGGACCAAAGAACCGAGAAGCTGAGATCATCGTAGCCGTGGGCGATGCGGTGACGAAGATTGATCGCGTCGCGCCAGTCGGCGTCCGGCGCCAGGGCTCGAACCGCTGTAGAAATCTTGGAAGCGTTTTCGCCGATGGCCAGCAGGTTCATGGCCACGGCGTCGCAAGCCATGGGATCGGCCAGAAAAGCCGGCTGATCCATGCCGCGTGTGTAGAGCCGAATACCCCCGATCGCTGGAGCATGCGCGACAGATAGAGACTGTCGGCGGGATCACGCAAAGACGGCCTCGTCCATCACCCGTGCCTGGATCAGTTCATGCAGCCCATCCTGGGTAACCAGATCGACCGGCCGTCCGAATAAGGCCGCCAGATCGCGTTCCAATCTGAAGAAGCCAAAGCCTGGAAGCGTGGCGGGCCCGTACTCCACCAGCACATCGACGTCGCTATCGGGCCCCGCCTCGCCCCGCGCCGTCGAGCCGAACACGCCGACCCGCTGGACGCCGTAACGATCCAACAGCGGCTTGGCCGCGCGCAATCTGGCAAGGGCGTCTTCGAGGGTCATGCCGAGACGTATAGCACGAAAGCGGAACGGGGCATTCGGTCCGGAAAGTAACTGCAGAATGCGTCGGCCAAGGCGATGTAAAGCCTTTGCCCGTTTCGCAGCGGCGAGCATCCCCTCACGGCAACAGTCGGAGCACCCGCGCCGCCATGGCTTCGGCGACCTCCGCCGAAGCCGGCAGCCGGCCGTCGACGATCAGACCCGCCAGGCCGTGCACCAGCGACCAGCAGGTCAGCACCAAATCGTCTCGCCGCGCGGTATCGGCCTGCGGATAGGCGGCGGCGACCGCGCCGCGCAGCGCGTCCAAGGCCGGGGCGCTATCGCGGTCGAGATGCTCCAAGGCCACTGCCTTGGTGATCAACGGCCCGAACATCAGCCGAAACAGCGCCGGCTGGTCATGGGCGAACCGCACATAGGCGACGCCCTGGGCGATCAATCCGGCCCTGGCGTTCGGGGCGGCGGAGGTGGCCTGGTTCAACCGCGTCTCGAACTGGCGAAAGCCGTCTCCGGCCACGGCGGCCAGCAACGCGTCCTTGTCGGCGAAGTGGCGGTAGGGCGCCATGGCCGAGACGCCGGCCTCCCGCGCCACGCCGCGCAGCGACAGTTCGGAGGGCCCCATCCGGGTCAGCAACGTCTCGGCGGCCGCAATCAGGGCCGCGCGTAGATCGCCATGGTGATAGGAGGCCTTTGATGTTGACAGCGTACACATCCCGTCGCTATGTATACGCCATAAACATCAGGAGACGGCGTGATGCAATCCCAGGCCTCCACCGCCATGACGCGCGTCTCGGTCGATCTCTCGGCCTATCCCGACCTGGTGGTGATCTATCTGGGCATCCGCCTGAACCGCTGGCGCGGCCTCAAGGCCATGGTCGGCATCGGCCCGGACCTCAACCAGATCGTCCGCCACAAGCCAGACGGCCTGTTGGCCCACGAAAACCTGGTCTACGGCCTCAACCATTTCGGCATGCGGCAATATTGGCGCGACATGGACAGCCTGGAACGCTTCACCCGCAGCACCCCGCACAAGACCTGGTGGCGTGACTTTCTCAAGGACGGCCAGGGCGTCGGCTTCTGGCACGAAACCTACAGGCGCAACGGCGGCATGGAGGCGATCTATCTCGACATGCCGCCCACCGGCCTTGCCCTGGTCGCCCCGCCCCTCGCCCCCGTCGGCCCGTTCATGACCGCGCGGGCGCGGGTGGAGGCCGGTGTCAGGTGAAGAACACGCTCTTTCAAGCCAGACCGGCGCAACGCCGACCCCGTGTTCCAGGGGCTCCCGAAATGAGTGTGTGTCCCTGTTTCTGTCCCTGTTTCCGACTTCTGGAATCCACTGGGAAGCGTGACCGAGCTGAACGGGATTTTCCCCGTCGCGCGCAGTGGCCGAGTAGTTGTTCCGCGAAATTTTACCGTAACGCTACCCGGAGTGGCCATTGTTCATCCTGTATAATTATATAACGATTCACTTTTTTGATCAGACGTTATAATATTCAGGCTTATAAATATAAATTCTCATAGATGGATTGCCCGGACGGGTGCTTAGCGTACAGGCCGAGAACGCCACATGCTTTCGCCGTTTCGAGTAATTCTCGTGACCAAAACCAGTCTTTTATATCCAAATCTTTAAATGCATGGATTTCAGGGCTTAATTTCTTAAAAATTACACCAGATGGAAAGTTTACCCTTATGGCAGAGACGCCAGGGACAGTTTCCTTGTAATGGACGGTGACATCCGAGGCATCAGGATCCACGGCCTCGATGAGGCGACCGGGCATAATGACATTCATGGGGCGCGCGAAGCCGTTGCCCTTTAACGTGGCCCGCCGTAGCTCCACGGCGTCAGGGTCAAGACCCTCGATTATTTCCAACGCCTTGTCAGACACTATGAAGATGTCCGCCGCCGGGGCATAAAAGTCGATGACTTCGCTCTCCTTGCCCCGAAAAGTCAGGTCAAAATCCGCCACGGCATCCAAGCCGCGATGTTGCTGGTATCGATTGCCCACGTACGGCGCCTCCATCATGGGAAGAGCATTTTCCCAGACCAGCAAATCTTGCCCGTAGTCGTAGTTCGCGTGGACGCTCATGAAGCGCCCGACAGGGTCCGCGGGCTGGATGCTTCGCGCGAACGTTCGTTTCTCACGAAGCTTCACAAGCCCGCGCATCTCGGAGATCGAAGGATTGGACATAGAGTTGATAGCTCCAAACTGTTGACCGTAACTGCCAGGCTGGGAGTCCAGCTGTGCGTCGCAAATGCACTCGACCCAATTGGCTCGTCGAGACCCCATAATCGTTGCGCTCTTGTGATTCACCGCTCCCGCCCGCCTTCCTTCACCCGCCGCGCCAACGGCGACAGCAGGAACCCAATAATCCGGCGCTCACCGGTCTTGATCTCGACGGTGGCCGCCAGGCCCGGAGCTAGCGGTACGCGTTGACCCTCGATCATGATCCAAGGTTGCAACAGCTTAACCATGGCGGGAAAGACGAGTCCTTCCTTTTCGTCCTGCACAGCGTCGCGGCCCACATGTTCGATCACCCCGTGCACAATTCCGTAGCGGGTGAACGGATAGGCTTCGAGCTTGACCTCGACGCTCTGGCCCTCGTGGACGAAGCCGGCGTCGCGGTTCTGGACGCGGGCCTCGATGATCAGCTCGCCGCCCTTGGGCGCCAGCACCATCAGGGGATCGGCCGGCTTGACCACCCCGCCCAGGGTGTGGACCTGCATCTGCTGGATCACCCCGTCCTGCGGCGCGGTCAGCACGGTGAGACCTGCCTTGTCGCTGGCCTTAGTCAGTTCCTCGCCGGGCAGCCGGCGGTTGGCCTGCGCCTCGGTGAGAGCGCCCCGCGCCTGATCTCTCGGGACGCACGATCACCATCGATCCAG
>JACMOF010000384.1 GCA_014378155.1 Caulobacter sp.
ACCTCGGCGATCCGGGCCGTAAGACGCGTGGCGAGTTCACTCGCGGGCACCGTCACGCCATAAACACGGCTGAGGCCTTCGCCCGACTTTTCTACGATCTGCATCGACATTCTTAGCTTCTCGGCTCTTCGGGCGTTCGCGCCCGTCGTCCGCCCCAGGGGACAAAACATCAAAGCCGCCCACGTCACCGGGGCGGCGAAAGAGCGCCCTTATGTCACGCGTTTGGCGACCATCCAAGGGCGTTGGCGCCCGCCAGGCGAAAGACCCGGCGGATTTGGCGCGTCCGCCAGGCTGGGGGCCCAGCGGGCTTGGTGCGGATGAGAGGACTCGAACCTCCACGCCTCTCGGCGCTAGAACCTAAATCTAGTGCGTCTACCAGTTTCGCCACATCCGCGCCGTGCGCCGAAGGCGGGTTAGACATGCCGGGCGGGCTTGGCAAGTCGCGAGGCGATCGAAGCTTGCCGCGACGTGTCAGAAACCTCGTCGCGGCCGGCGTTTTCGCGCAATCAGGAAATATCGTTGATAATCTGGAACCACATGCACGGCCGCTGGTTGTGATGATGTCCGACGCTGTTGAAAAACGCTTCGGATTCACACCGGCCCGGGCCATGCCCCCCCGACTGACGCCCGGGCCGGTGTTTCTGCTTCCCAGACAATGCGCGCTCGCACGGGACCTGTCCCGCCACGGATGGTTTCGCGTCTGATCTGGAAGCGAGTGATCGAAACAATCGAAATGGTCGAAAGCCAAAATGGCTAAACGGCAAAGCCTGGTCCACGAGTCCTGTTCACCGACACCGTCGAAGACAAGCCGTTCCGCGCCGCGCTGGCCATCAGCGACCCGATGTTCGACGAGGGGCTCTCCAGTCAAGTGATCCTGGTCCGCCTGCAAAGCTAAGCGGGACGGCTTCCGAAGCTCGTCGCCAGCAGTCCGGCCAAGACGGCCGGGGCGAGGCCTGGGAGATCCTCGGCGATCAGGCCCGGTCCGTGCGCCGACCCAGCCTCGGCGTGAATCCAGGCTCCCGCGCAGGCCGCCTCGAAACTCTCCATACCCTGGGCGATGAGTCCGGCGATAAATCCCGCCAGAACGTCGCCAGACCCCGCCGTGGCCAACCAAGGTGTGCCGTTCAGGCTGACGGCGGCCCGCCCGTCAGGCGCGGCGACAACCGTGTCGGGGCCCTTCAACAGCACGACGGCGCCTGCCCGCCGTGCGGCTTCCCGCGCCGCCGTGGTCCGTTCGGGCGAAGCGGCCAGCAGACCTGGAAAAACCCGTTCGAACTCGCCCGGATGCGGGGTCAGCACATCGTCGCGGTCCAGGGCCGAGAACAGGGCGGCCGGGTCGTGCGCGAAGCTGGTCAGGGCGTCGGCGTCCACCACCAGCGCCGCGCCGGTGCGCGCCAGGGCGAACAGGCGCCGCATGGTCCCCTCGCCCACCCCAGCCGCTGGTCCAATCACCACGGCGTCGGCGTGTTCCGCGCGAGCGTGCAGGTCGATCTCGGTCTCGAAGGGCGCCAACATCACCGCTTCCAGATGGGCGGCGTTGGCGGCCAAGGCTCCGGGAGGCGACAGCACAGTCACCACGCCGGCCCCGATGCGCAGCCCCGCTCGCGCCGCCAGTCGCGCCGCGCCCGTGCTCCAGGCCTCGCCGCTCAACACCATCAGCCGGCCTCGGGCGTGCTTGTGGGCGTCGACTGCGGGCCAGGGAAAGCCCGCGGCCCACAGCGAAGGTGTGTTTTCGAACAGATTGCCCTGCCCGCTCGAGTCCAATCCGATGTCGGCCACCACGACCTCGCCGCACGCCGCTCGGCCAACCGCCAGGGCGTGGGCCGGTTTGCGGCGATGGAAGGTCACCGTGAGTTCAGCCGTCAGCGCCCATTCGCCCAAACGCTGGCCAGTATCGCCCAGAACGCCGCTGGGCACATCGACGGCGACGATCCGTCGTCCCTCGGGTCCTTCCCTCGCCAGTCTTTCAGCCTCGCCCTCAAGTGGGCGCAAAAGCCCCGCGCCGAAAAGACAATCGACATGGAGGACGTCGCGATCGGCCGGACTCGAGCCAAATCCAGTCAGGGGACCCGTCTCGCCTTTCCAGCCTGAAGCCGCCCAGCGCGCCGCCGGACTCGCGGGCGGGGCGAGCGCCTCGGCGCGGACGGGCCAGCCGCGACGCCGCAGGCGCCGGGCGACGACATAGCCGTCGCCGCCGTTGTCGCCGGGTCCGCACCAGACCACGACCGGGCGACGCGAATATCGGTCGCGGATGACCTCCGCGACGGCGCGCCCCGCCCGCTCCATCAGGGTGGTGATCGGCGTCCCGGCTTCGACGGCGGCGCGATCGGCCGCAGACAGTTCGGCGACGGTCATGATCTCGCGCGGCATCACGACTCCCGCCTACAGCACCTGGGTCGAAGCTTCGCGTCCGTTCTCGATCAGGATCAAGTCGTCATTGATCAGATCGAACACCGTGACCGACACGTGGTCGGGCCGAAACGCCGCAACCTGCGTCTGCCCGGTCGCCACCGACACCACCGCGTTCAGCGCCACGAAATGGCTAAACACCGCCGCCCCCGGATACGACGCGACGGCTCGCGCCACCTCTCGTGTCCAGGCCACATAGTCGAGCTCACCCCGAATATCGCTCCACGCGCCTTGGAAGGCCGTGCGCAGCCAGGCCGGCCGCTCTTCCGCCGATAGGGCTGCGGGGGTCGGTATTTCGCCGACGCGGGGGTCGATTTCCACCATCATGCCCAGGGCGTCGGCCAGGGGCTGGGCGGTCTCGCGGCAGCGACGCAGCGGCGAGCTAACCACCCGATCGGGGCGCTCGCCGTCTGGCAGCGCCAGCAGGATGTCAGCGACCGCCCTGGCCTGCGCCTGCCCCACGGCGTCGAGGCCCGGATCCTGATCCGCCTCACCCCAGGTCGACGCCGGCCGACCATGGCGGATCATGTGAACGCGGCTCATCAGTCTGCCCCCTGTCTGGAGAATAATCCTCGCAAGACGATTGGCGATGGCCCGGCGGTCACGCTTGAAGCGAGCGCATGGGCGCCACTCACCATCGAGACGACCAGACGCGCAAAAACCGACCCAGGGCCGCGCCGCGCCACGACCGAGCCTTCCGCCGCAATCTTCAGCAGTTTTGCAGTCGACGATGCATTTTTCGCCATTAGACGATGAACGCCTTTCAGCGATCCAGCGCATGGTGATGCGGTATCTGGCAAGTTCGGCCCTATCGAAACGATCGTTTCCGCCATCCTAGGTCGCTAAACCCGACCTGCAAGTCGGTTTCCCGAGCCAAACCCACACTGGCGCGATTTCGGGCTCTTGGCGCCTATATTTCAGTCAATGCGAGAACGGCGGCGGAGGCAGCGCACGAAACCGCGTCGGGCCGCTTGTGGCGCCTGGGGCGGGCGTGCTCCGTGCCGCTCTGTCAGCGGCGCCCGCGCCGTTTCGGCGTGAAAGAAGTCTGATGAAAAAGATCGAAGCCATCATCAAGCCGTTCAAGCTGGATGAGGTCAAAGAAGCGCTTCAGGACATGGGCGTGCAGGGCATGACCGTGCTGGAAGCC
>JACMOF010000385.1 GCA_014378155.1 Caulobacter sp.
CAACAACGTCGATCAGGCCCTCAAGGCCCTGAAGAAGAAGATGCAACGCGAAGGCTCGTTCCGCGAAATGAAGCGGCACGTGCACTATGAGAAGCCGTCGGAAAAGCGCGCCCGTCAAAAGGCCGAAGCCGTCCGTCGCGCTCGCAAGCTGGCCCGCAAGCGCGCCCAGCGGGAAGGCTTGATCCCGATGCCGAAGAAGCCGGTCGGCGCTCGGTAGACCACGCCCTCACGGCGACGAAGCAAAAGCCCGCGTGGAGCGACCCACGCGGGCTTTTCTTTGCTTGGTCCTCCCTCTGTGGGGAGGCGATCGCAAAGCGATCGGTGGGGGGAGTCTTAGGAGGTCGCTCCGGGTTGTGGCCGTCTGCCGACCACTCCCCCCTCCGTCGGCTGCGCCGACACCTGCCCCACAGGGGGAGGACTTAGTGTGCCCCCACGAATTCCACCGCCTTGACGATATGCCCGGCGAAGGCCTGGCCCAGCAGCCGCGTGTGGGTGGCGGCTTCCACATGATCCACATAGCCATGCTTCGACGCCTGGGCCGGAGCGGCTTGCAGCGCTTTCCAGAACTCGCGGCCCTTCAGGGGACCGGCGGTCACCACCGCCACCGGCCACTCAGGATCATAAGGCGCCACGGCCGCCGCCTGGACCGCCGCCTCGGGCCAGAGGACCACCTCCTGGGCGGCCGTGCGGTTATGCCGGCCATTGGCGAAGGCCCAGCGCTTCTCGGCCTTGGCGGCGGGTGGCAGGCCGATCTTGTCGGCTATGCCGGTATGGACCAGCGGCTTGAACAGACCCATCGAGGCGCCGCGCGCCGCCCATCGCGACGCCTCGGCGAAGGCCTTGATGAAGGTCCCCAAGGCTTTGGACTGCGACGCTTCGGCGGTGGCGGCGTCGACCAGCACCAGCCCCTTCACCTGGCTGGGATTGCGGCCGGCATATTGGCGTAGCCGCAGGCCGGCCATCGAGTGGCCCGCCAGAATGAACGGCCCCTTCTCGCCCGAGGCGGCGACCAGTTTCTCGAAGTCGGAGACGATGGCGAGGCCGTCGCGCGGCTCCGGGCCTGGGGCTGAGAACCCCATGCCGGCCCGGTCATAGGCGCACGAGCGCCAGCCGGCGGCGGTAAGCGCTTCCTGGGTCGCGCCCCAGTCGGCGGCGAAGCCGAAGGCTCCGGCCTCGAGCCAGACCACGGGGCGATCGCTGGCGGGGCCTTCGCAGACCAGACGCAGCGTTCGCCCCTCGCCAATGTCGATCATGGCCCCGCGTGGGGAGGGCTGTCCCGCCATGGCCATCACGCCGCCCACGGCGACGAACGAGACGAGAAGAAGAGCAAATCCGGCAAGGGCGCGTCCCACGTGTCTGAGCATGTGGGCAGTCTAGCCGAGCTTCGATGTCGGTCGAGTGACGCGGCTGTAATATTGAACCCTAGGGCATTTCCCGACCTGACTGCGTCAGGCCGTGAGCGCTAATCTTCTGTTTCGACGCATTTTTCTTCACGCGAACCGGAACCACTTCGCTCGAAAAATGCCCTAGCCGTCGACGACGTTGATCCGCGTGCGCACCCGGCCGCCCTTGACGCGAATGACCTGGCCGCCAACTTCGGAAGCGCCTTCCTTCTCCGCCATTTGGGCGGCCATCTTGGCCTTCATGCCCTCAGGCCATTTGGACACCTGGGCCAGGCGCACCTTGCGACCCACCCTGGCGGCGGCCTTCAGCGGCAAATCGCCCTTCTCGGCGAAAGTCTTGCCCATGAACAGAGCCGGGTTCAGGGGCTCGCCTGCCTTGTTGCGCAGTTCGAAATGCAGGTGCGAGCCGGTGGAGCGGCCGCTGTTGCCGACATAGGCCACGGTCGCACCGCGCTTGACAAAGGTCCCGCGCCTTAGCCCCGCGTCGCGTCCCAGATGGGCGTAGAAGCTGTGAAAGCCGTCCTTGTGGACCACTTCCACGAACCGGCCGTAGGTGGACGACACGCCGCTGCGCAGGACGACGCCGTCGGTGGCGACGTGGACCGCCGCGCCAGCCGGGGCGGCAATATCGACGCCCTCGTGCAGGCGGCCGTTTTCCTCCCAAGGCATCTGGCGCAGGCCAAAGGGCGAATTGATGGTCCGGCCCGGCAGGGGGGCGTCGAACACGAAGGCTGGCGGCGGCGGAGGCGGCGGCCCAACCTTGTCGACCGGCGCGGCGACTGGGACCGGCGCGGGCGCGTCCAGCCCGCTGTTCATCGCGCCCACGGCCGAGACGGCGTTGACCATGCCCCAGACGACAATAGCGCCGCCGACCGCCGCGAACGCGGCCAGGGAATAGGGCGATGATGTTGCGGCCAGGACTCGTGACGACAATAGCAGGATCCTCACAGAGGTTCGGTCGACCTGAAGGACCGCGCCAAAGCGCGTTTCCATCCCATGGCCGACCTTTCGGGATGGTGAAGGCGCTCCATATGCCGCAGCCATGCGGCTAAAAGGCGGCGACTTAACCATGCGTTAAGCATGACCATGACGAGCAGCCAGCGCCGCTCCTGAGATTACAGGAATTTTAGAATATTACTTCCAGTACACTTGTTTAATTACATGTCATGAATGAGACGTAACGAGTATTCATGAAAAGTCGAAACTATACCTTTGGACATGGGGCGCAGGGACGCGCCGGACGAATACAAACCAAAGGGACCACTCAAATGCGCAAGTTCATCACCAGCCTGACCGCCGTCGCCACCCTGTCGCTGGCCGCCGTGCCCGCCTTGGGCCTGCTGCAAGCCGCCCACGCCGCCCAGCCCACCGCCACAGTCTCCCTGGTCGGCCTGGAGCTCTCCAATCCGGCCCACGCCGCAGAATTCGCCGCCCGTCTGAACGACGCCGCCGACACGGTCTGTCGCGACATGGCCCGCTCCAACCCGAGCGGCAACTTCACGATCGCCGGCTGCAAGGTCGCTGTTCACAAGCAAGCCGACTCGCAACTCTCCAAGACCCAGCGCAAGAGCGTCGCCGTCGCCTCGCGCGCCGTTCCTGTCTCGGTCGCCGTCCGCTGAGCGGACGGATGATCGCCGAAGCAAAAGCCCCGGACGGGAACGTCCGGGGCTTTTGTTTGCAGCGGAGTACGGCCGGGCAACCCTCTCCCACGGGGTTTTGGAAAGAGGCCCAAACCCAAGCCTCACCACGCTTCTGGCGCTCAAGCTGCCCCAATCGTGCAAGAGAATTCACCATGCGCGCACTTGGCCCGGCTTCTGCAGTGTGCAATGCAACAACTTATTGCTGTGCAGCATTGATACAGCTGTCACACGCGCACAGTACGTCTAATGATTGAGCCAGACCCAGGAGTTACCCATGGCCGACGACAACAACTACTTCGTCCGACCCGTCTCCGGCGTCTGGCACGTCACCTGGAATGACGCGCCCGACCTGATCGGCTCCTATCCGTGCCAGCCTGAAGCGGTTGGCGTCGCCGAGCTGCTGGCCAAGCACATGCGCGCCCAGGGCAAGACCGCCAAGGTGCACGTCGCCGAGCCGGAAGTCCGCCGCGCGACCTGGGGCCGCAGCATCGTCAACACGGCTCAGGCCGCAGCTTAAGATTCGTCTCTCCGTGGAGGGGCTGGGGACGTGCGCATACGCACGTCCCCATTTAACGACCCTAGAGCATTTCCCGACCTGACTGCGTCAGGCCGTGGGCTCTAATCTTTTGTTTTGACGCATTTTTCTTCACGCGAACCGGAACCACTTCGCTCGAAAAATGCTCTAGACACCCCGCCGCCAACCGTTCGGCGATGGCCCCGGCTTCGGCGGGCTTGAAGACGGTCTCGTCGAGACACAGTTCCAGCCACAAGCCATCCAAGAGGGCGGTGAGGGCGATGGCCAGCCAGGTGACCCGCAGGTTGGCCGGCTCGCCCGCCAGCAGCTGGGCGGCGCCGCTTCGAGGACCTTCAAATCCGGTCCCGCAGCGCGTACCAGCTCAGCCCGGCCACCGTCAGGGGCCACCGCAGCAG